>QIGJ01000371.1 GCA_003229995.1 Gammaproteobacteria bacterium
ATCCTGTAAACTCGATTGCCTAAAGGAAGAATAAACTCACGTCACTCGAATGATGATGATCACTTTCAAACGACTGATTAATGAAGACTTTTATTATCTAAATAATTAACAGGTTTGCGTAACCTGACGGTTATGCCCACAAGGGATGCCCGGTCTCAGGCAGAACCAATTAAAATCGACAGATAACATGATGTAAATACGCATGGGCACAAAAAAACGTATCCAGCCAAATTAGATTTCTTAGATTGTTAGCAAGTGATCACTTACGTTTTATACATCTAAGTTAGCCACTTGCAGAGCATTGGTCTCAATAAATTCACGACGTGGCTCAACCTGATCACCCATCAGTGTGGTAAACACATCATCGGCTGCCACCGCATCTTCGACCCGTACCTGTAATAAGCGACGGGCACTGACATCAAGCGTGGTCTCCCACAATTGCTCCGGATTCATTTCACCCAATCCCTTGTAACGCTGGATATGCTGACCACGGCGGGCCTCACGCATCAGCCAGTCCAGCGCCTGCTTGAAGCTGCTGACATCAGTCCGGCGCTCACCACGCTGCACAAAGGCACCTTCCGCCAGCAAATCTGCCAGCTGTTCACCCAAGGCCATCATGTTCTGATATTCACTGGAGGCAAAAAAATCACTGGCCATCACTCGCTCATTACCCACGTTATGACTAACGGCATTAATGCGCGCTAGCCAACTGCCATGATCACTATCATCTTCCAGCACTATCTCATAACGCACGGCACTGGTGTCATCAGCATTGAGACGCTGACTTAATTCAGCAAACCAGGATTCTACTGCTGCCTTGTCTGATTTTCCATCCGCTGGAAACGCGGACATGTAAACAATTTTTTCCAATAGCTCACCATGATAACGGCTCGACAGACGGTCAATGGTCGCTTTCACCGCCAGATATTGCTGGGCCAGGGTTTCCAGGGTGATACCCGCAATGGCCGGGCTGTCAGCACTCACATGCAAACCTGCGTTTTCCAGCGCGGATTGCAACAGATAATCATTCAGCTCACTGTCATCTTTGACATAGCGTTCCTGTTTACCCTTTTTCACTTTGTACAATGGCGGCTGGGCTATATAGATATGACCACGTTCAATAAGCTCAGGCATCTGCCGGTAGAAAAAAGTCAGTAGTAAGGTACGGATATGTGAACCATCCACATCGGCATCCGTCATGATAATAATGCGGTGATAACGCAGTTTGTCCGCATTAAATTCCTCTCGGCCAATACTGCAACCCAGCGCAGTAATCAGCGTGCCCACTTCGACAGATGACAGCATCTTGTCGAAACGTGCTTTCTCCACATTGAGAATTTTACCTTTCAACGGCAGGATGGCCTGAGTGCGGCGGTCACGCCCCTGCTTGGCAGAACCTCCGGCGGAATCACCCTCCACTAGGAACAGTTCAGAGAGTGCCGGGTCTTTTTCCTGGCAATCTGCCAATTTACCCGGCAGCCCAGCGATATCCAGCGCGCCTTTACGTCGGGTCATTTCACGCGCCTTACGGGCAGCCTCACGAGCACGGGCGGCATCCACAATCTTACTGACAATGGCTTTGGCATCCGTTGGATTTTCCAATAGAAATTCCTGGCATTTTTCCGCCACAGTCGATTCCACAATACCTTTGACTTCCGAAGACACCAGTTTGTCTTTGGTTTGTGACGAGAACTTGGGGTCCGGCACTTTCACGGACAATACCGCTGTCAGACCTTCGCGAGTATCATCACCCGTCATTGAGACTTTGGCTTTTTTAGCTGCCCCGAGAGACTCGATATATTGATTCAGGGTACGTGTCAGCGCACCACGGAAACCGGCGAGGTGGGTACCACCATCACGCTGGGGAATATTATTGGTGAAACAAAAGATATTTTCCTGATACGAGTCATTCCACTGCATGGCGACTTCGACAGTAACGCCATCTTTCTCGGCAATAAACCCGATCACTCCGGGATGCAATGGTGTTTTGTTGCGGTTGAGATGTTCCACAAAGGCGCTGATACCTCCCTTGTATTCAAACACATCCTGTTTGTCGTTGCGCTCATCGCGCAGTAGAATGCGCACCCCGGAATTGAGGAAAGACAATTCGCGCAAGCGTTTGGCCAGGATATCGTAGTGGAACTCAATATCACTGAAGGTTTTTGTGCTGGGTAAAAAACGAATTTCAGTACCCGTGCGATTCGTTGTTCCGATGACTTCTAACGATTTTAGCGGCTCACCGTGATGATATTCCTGAAAATGTGTTTCGCCATTGCGCCATACGGTCAGTTTTAAGATTTCGGACAGCGCATTGACCACCGATACCCCTACACCATGCAAGCCACCAGAGATTTTGTAGGAATTGTCATCAAACTTACCTCCCGCGTGTAATACCGTCATGATAACTTCGGCAGCAGAACGTCCCTCTTCTTCATGGATATCCACCGGAATACCACGACCATTATCGTCTACCGATAATGAGCCATCACTGTGAATCGTGACATTGATTTCCGAACAATGACCTGCCAAAGCCTCATCGATGGAGTTGTCCACCGCCTCGAACACCATATGGTGCAAGCCTGTGCCATCATCGGTATCACCGATGTACATGCCGGGACGCTTTCTTACTGCGTCTAAACCCTTTAAAACTTTGATCTTGGAAGAATCGTAGGAAGTATCATCGCTAGCCATTACAGAGCCTCATATTTGAAGCTGTCCAGTGTATCAGTTTTTGGTGAATACCGCTTCTGGAAGTACAAATTTACCGGTGACCTGAAAATCTAACGCAAAGGCGCAAAAACACTAAAGAGCGCAAAACGTCACAGCTGTTTAGATTTTTTGCTTATTATCCTCATCACTCACTCTTGCGTGCTCTGCATCTTCGCGCCTTTGCGTTGGATTTTCATTATTCATGACCCAGCCAACATACCACTGCCTATTAAGTTAACAAATCGTAGGCTGGCGGTGAGCTTGCGAATCTACAACAAGCAGAAACTCGGCTTAAGCTAATCGCAGTGGATCACTGAGCATTTAACCTGGCACATGAATCCGTCCTTGTTCCACGTGAAACATTCCATATTCAGTATTATCCAAAGGGAAAAGTGAACTGTCAGTGCCGGTCAAAAATATCTGTGTTCCGGTCTCTGTCAGAGACTGCATCAACATTCTCCGCTTGTCCGTATCCAACTCTGATGGAAGATCATCCACTAACACCACGACCGAAGTATCCTGCACGCGCATTTGCTCACACTGCGCTAATACCAATAGCGCCACCAATACTTTTTGCTGGCCACGCGATAAATATTCACGGGCATCAATTCCCTGAATCCGTATGCGTAAATCAGCCCGATGTGGGCCGAACTGAGTAAACCCACGTTCTTTATCTGAGGCATATTGTGCAGCAAGATAGTCCGCATAACTCTCCCCTTCTCGCCAGCCTTGTTGGTAAGTAATGTGTACCTCTGCAAGATCAGAAAATTTCTGGCTGTAGATTGATACGTACTCCATTAAATTCTTCAAATAGTGTTGTCGGGTTTGATTCAGTTGATCAGCGGTTTGCACCAGTTCCTGGTCCCAATTAACGATAGCTGCTCTAGGTCCACCCATTCGTAATGCAGCATTTCGTTGTGCCAACACCCGACGGTAATTGCTCCAGATTTGATGAAAACCATGTTCCACGTGAAACACACCCCAATCCAGAAACTTGCGCCGGTACTCCGGTCCCTCTTCGATCAACCGATGTAATCCAGGCTCCAACACAGCCACGGGTAAAGCCTGAGTAAGTTCACTGCTACGGGCAATTAATCGGCCAGCCAATTTTATGGTGCTTTTACCCCGCTCACGCTGCATGCCGACCGTAAATTGACGAGCATGTTGTAGCACATGACCCAGCACCGTAAATGAGGAACAACCTTCACAAATCAAACGATTGGTTTTATGAGTACGAAAAGACTTCCCACGACCGAGACAATGAATAGCTTCCAGTAAACTGCTTTTGCCGCTACCGTTGGGACCAATAATATAATTAAGCCCCGGCAGGGGTTTGATATGAATATCCTTGAGGTTGCGGAAATGCTGAACCTCAAGGGAACGAATAGCCATGAATGAACGAAAAAAATCCTGGCTAAAACAGCATTTTTAAAATTAAAGCCGCATGGGCATGATCACGTAGGTACACGTAGAATCACCTTTTGGCTGAACAACACAGCTACTGTTCGAGTCGCCTAAGTCCAGCGATACATTGTCTTCTGAAACCGCACCCAAAGCATCCAACAAATAACTCACATTAAAACCAATCTCCAGTTCTTCACCTGAATAATCAACTTCAATATCTTCTTCCGCCTCTTCCATCTCTGGATTATTTGCTTGAGCTTGCAACAAGGCATTGGATAAACGAATACGAATACCCCGATATTTTTCATTGGATAAAATCGAGGTGCGCACCAATGCCTGACGTAATGTTTCTTTGTCAGCCACGACATGTTTATCCGAGTTCTTGGGAATGACCCGTTCATAATCCGGAAAACGCCCATCAATCAATTTTGAAGTAAATACAAAATCATTGAGCTGAACTTTGATGTGATTGGCACTGATCTGAATTCGCACAGGTTCATCGGTATCTTCCAGTAATTTAACCAGTTCGGTAACACCCTTTCGTGGCATGATAATTTGTAGGGTATCGGATGGTTTTACATCACAAGCGTGTGTAGACATGGCAAGTCGATGTCCATCGGTCGCGACGGCACGCACCATACCGGGTGAAATTTCCAGTAATAAACCATTGAGGTAATAGCGTACATCCTGTTGGGCCATGGCAAAGCTGGTTTTTTCAATCAGATGTTTCAGTACCTTTTGCGGCAGACTGAATTCAAACTGGCTGGTAATTTCATCCACGCTGGGAAAATCCGTAATGGGCAAAGTAGTGAGATTAAAACGACTGCGCCCGGATTGTACGCTAACCCGTTCTTTTTCCGTGTCCAGCGTAATATTAACCGTAGCACCTTCAGGCAATGCACGACAGATATCAACAATTTTACGGGCGGGAATGGTGATGTCGCCTGGCTGGGTATTCTCCAACGGCACTCTGGCAATCATTTCGACTTCAAGATCGGTTGCTGTCATGGAAAGTCTGTCGTTTGAAACCGTCACTAAAATATTGGATAACACCGGTAATGTTTGTCTGCGTTCAACAACGCCCACAATGGTTTGCAGTGGTTTGAGCAAGGCTTCTCGCTGAATGGAAAATTTCATTTTTGGTTTATCCCGTCTTATATTCTGTCTGTTTAAATAAAAAGATTATTTAAAAGAAATTATTATTACTATTATTAGGCTTGCCCATTGTTGTGGATAAGCCTTTTTTTATCTTAAATTTCAATAAGTTACGTACCTTAAAACGTACCTGATAACGTCGGTATAGGCGTGTAATATCCTGTGGATAAAATGTGAGTAAACGGGTCATCCTGTTTTTTTACAATGTTATCCACAGGTTTTTCTGCCTTTTTAAACACGTTATTCACGCCTAATTTTGATTGTTTTTTGTTCAACTTATAGAGAATAATCGCATCTGTTTAGCTGGACAGGGTGCGCATGATATTCGAATAATCTTCCATAATCCGTGGTTCATCGACTTTTAATTCTGCAATTTTTCGGCATGCGTGCAATACCGTGGTGTGGTCACGTCCACCGAAGGCATCGCCAATTTCCGGCAGACTGTGATTTGTCAGTTCTTTTGCCAATGCCATGGCAATTTGTCGGGGCCGTGCAATGGAGCGGGTGCGCTTTTTAGACAATAACTCGGCGACACGAATTTTGAAATATTCTGCGACTGTTTTTTGAATATTTTCAATGGTAACCAATTTATCCTGAAGGGCAATTAAATCTTTGAGTGCCAGTTTGGCAAAATCCACGGTAATGGGCTGGCCAGTGAATCTTGCGTTGGCGGTGACCCGGCGTAACGCGCCTTCCAGTTCACGAATATTGGAGCGAATGCGTTTGGCAATAAAAAAAGCGACTTCCTGTGGCAAATCCGTCTCCAGTTGAGTGGCTTTGCGCATTAAAATGGCAACCCGGGTTTCCAATTCCGGTGGTTCAATGGCGACGGTCAGTCCCCAGCCGAAACGGGATTTCAAGCGTTCCTCCAGCCCGGAAACCTCTTTGGGATAGCGGTCACAGGTAAGAATAATTTGTTGCTGGCCTTCCAGTAAAGTATTGAAAGTATGGAAAAATTCTTCCTGTGAGCGTTCTTTTCCGGCAAAAAACTGAATGTCATCGATCAGCAGGGCATTGACCGAGCGATAGTAGCGTTTGAAGTTGTCGATGGCGTTGTGTTGCAGCGCTTTAACCATGTCTTGCACAAAACGTTCGGAATGCAAATAAACCACTTTAGCTGATGGGTTTTTAGTCACAATAAGATTACCGACAGCGTGCATCAAATGTGTTTTTCCCAGCCCGACGCCACCGTAAATAAACAGGGGATTGTAGGCACCACCCGGGTTTTCACCAATCTGAAAAGAGGCCGCACGGGCAAGCTGGTTGGATTTACCTTCTACAAAATTTTCAAATGTGGCGGTGGGATTAAGCCCGTTATTATGTGTGACATTGGTATTGCGACTACGGTTGTTGAAGGTATTATTAGTGTCGGGATGATGAATGGCCATGGGTCCGGCGTTGCCAGCGGCACGCCTGTGACGGGGAGTTTTGAGAATAGTTGGCATATTGCCGCCAATTTCCAAAACCACAGATTGTTTGACATCTGTGCCATCAATTTCACTCAACAGAGCTTCAATGCGTTCCAGCAAACGGGTGTTTACCCAATCCAGCACAAAACGGTTGGGTGCCAGCAGGCGCAGTTGCGTGCTGTCTTCCATGACTTGTAATGGCCGGATCCAAGTGTTGAATTGTTGGCTGGAAAGTTCGCTTTCCAAATGGTTAAGGCAATGCTGCCAAGTGTCCGTGTGCGTACTCACAGGGTCTCCTGAGTCATTTTATTATGAACCGCTACCCAAATTGCGCTGTTACTGCACAGTCACCACAGCGGTACACCGAAAGTGTGCAGAGTTTACGCCTGGATCGGCAAGTTATCCACACCAGTGGACAAAATTATTCATAATCGTGAAAAAGCCTTAATCACTTGACAGAATGGGGGTTTTCACAGTAATCTGCGCCGCTTTTTACAGGTTTCAGGTAAATTTTCGCGGCTTGTCTGGCGCGTTGGCAGAAGGCTGGAATCAGGCAGTAAAAAAAGGCTGCCACCTAAGATAAACGAATGATTACCCTGCTGCTATTTATTCGTTATTGATAGCAGCATGATTCTTAAATTTATTGATTAAAAACAATTGATTAAAACAAACGGACAGTAAAATGAAAAGAACCTTCCAGCCCAGCAATCTGCGTCGTAGTCGCACCCATGGTTTTCGCGCACGCATGGCCACTAAAGCCGGCCGTAAAATTATCAGTGCGCGACGCGCCAAGGGTCGTAAGCGCTTGTCAGCTTGAATATAACTTTCGGGTTGGAGATGAAAATGTTTCGCCCCGTTTGTTGTTTGATCGCTGTCACCGCCA
>QIGJ01000254.1 GCA_003229995.1 Gammaproteobacteria bacterium
CGACTATTCCTGCACTTTTGTTCGGCAACTGCTCCTGCGTTGCTCTACCTCCTGCATCCATGCAGTCGTCAATCAGAACGAACGAAGTCGCGCTAAATCTGAGCGCTAGACTGGGAAGTTATTACCTGCCCATTCCTTACTGACGGATCAGGTACAGCAACAGCAATCCAATTGCCATGCTGGCCAAGCTGGCGATGCGTATTTGGCGATCCCCCATTTCCAACATCGCAAGCATTTTTTTGCGGAACCCGGCAGGACTCAAAAAAGGAAACAAACCTTCTATCACCAACACCAGCGCCAAAGCACTTAGCAAATCATCCCACATTCTGTTTATTACTCAACTCAACCGAATTGCGCTCGCAAGACAGGCGTATCGCCCATCATTACGACCTAGGAGCCTGTCCGAGAATAAAAAATCTGCTGCGAAAAATTCACTTTGGCCGATTTTTCGGATCATTTTCGTTAAATACGCGCCTCAAATGATCAAAAAAATGGACTCAAAATGGCTTTCCCTCGCGACGATTTTCATTCTCGGACAGGCTCCTAGCCAGACAAACACGGTGGGCAATGCCCCATCCTACGATTTATTTGAAATATTTGAAGAATTCCGAGTTTGGCTCAATCACCAGAATATCACTTTTGCTGGAAAAGGTTGTTTTGTAAGCATTCAAACTGCGGTACATAGAATAAAATTCCACGTCCCTGCCATAGGCTTTGGCGTAAATTTCTGTGGCTGCGGCATCACCTTCACCACGAATGATTTCCGCGTCACGAAAGGCATTCGCAATAATAACCGTACGTTGGCGATCAGCCTCGGCACGAATGATTTCCGCCGATTCCGCACCACGGGATCGCAGATCTTTGGCAACACCCTCACGTTCCGCACGCATACGACCATACACAGAGTCGCTGATTTCAGTCGGGAAATCGATACGCTTAATACGCACATCGACGATCTCAATACCAAATGCTTCGGCTTGCTTGTTAGCCTGCTTGGTAATCAATTCCATGATTTCCCGGCGCTCACCAGACACGGCTTCTTTGATGGTGCGTTTGGCAAATTCACCACGCAAACCATCCTTGATGATTTGCGACAGGCGCAGGTTGGCTCGTACCGCATCACCCCCCGTCGCGGTGAAGTAATTGGATACATCTTTGATGCGCCATTTCACGAACGAATCCACGATGAGGTTTTTCTTTTCACCAGTGAGGTAACGTTCCGGTTCTGCATCCAGGGTTTGAACACGCGCATCAAACTTGCGTACGTTATTCACAAAAGGTGTTTTCCAGTGCAGTCCGGGACCGTAATCCGTGCTAACAATTTCACCCAGACGGAAAAGAATGACCTTTTCACGTTCATTCACAGTGAAGATCGAAAACGCTGCAATCACCACAGCAACCGCCAGGAAGATGCCGATCAATCCTTTAGCCTGTCCCATTAGCGTACTCCTCTACCGCGAACATTGTCGCGTAATCGTTGTTCTTCAATTTGTCGTGTTGATGAATCACTTTCAATAATACGTCGCCCGTCGGATGAACTACTGGAGCTGCCGGACATCATTTTATCCAGGGGCAAATACAACAGATTGCCGCCGCCTTTGACATCCACCAGCACTTTACTGCTGTTGCTCATCACAGACTCCACCGCTTCAAGGTACAGACGCTTGCGTGTGACTTCGGGGGCTTTTTTATACTCCGTCAATACTTGCGAAAAACGTGACGCTTCACCTGTGGATTCAGCAATCACCTTCTCTTTGTACGCATTGGCTTCAGCCAGTTGGCGTGCGGCCTTACCACGCGCACGAGGAACGATGTCATTGGAATAAGCCCTGGCTTCGTTAATCACACGAGCCTGATCGCCTTGCGCCTTGACCGCGTCAGCAAAGGCCTCTTGCACCTGCTCAGGAGGCTGTGCATCTTGCAGATTAACGGTAGTCACTTGCAGACCTGTTTTGTAATGATCCAAAATTTCCTGCACCTGCTCGCGCGTTTGCTCCGTGACATCAGCACGACCTTCTTTAAGAATGTAATCCATCTCACTTTTGCCAATCGTTTCGCGTATTGCACTTTCGATCACCTGACGTAACGTGGTTTCCGGTTCTTTGACGTTAAACAGATAATCACTGGCACTTTTCACTTTGTATTGCACGGCCAGTTTGACATCGACGATATTTTCATCTTCGGTCAGCATCAGCGACTCACGCCCCACGCTGCTGCCTGTCTGCCGATTACCACCTCCGGCACGGAAACCGATGCTGATGCCACGGATGTTGGCAATATCCACCGTTTCCACCGTCTGAATACCCCGTGGATGCCAATGTGGTCCTGGCTGGGTGGTTTTATTGTATTTGCCAAACTGCAACACCACGCCTCGGGTACCTTCCTCGACGATGTACACACCGGAGATCGCCCACACGACAATCGCCACAATGGCAACCAGACCAAAACCAATAGAACCTGCTCTACCGGAACCGGAGCTTCCACTACGTTTACCTCCGCCACCAAACAAGCCACCAAACTTTTCCTGAAGCTTTTTCACCACTTCATCGAGATCCGGTGGACCCTGCTCATTATTTTTACGTCCACCCCAGGGATCTTTGTTCCCCGAACCGCCAGGTTCATTCCAGGCCATTATTACGCTCCACGTTTAAAAACTATTGTAAAAAACCACGACAAAAAACCATTGCTCTATCATAGATGTCACCTAGATCCTGCAAGTGCTCACACTCACTCAGCGCAAGCACGATCACTTGCAGGATCTAGGTGTCAATAAAACACTGCGTTTTGACATACGCGCCCAATGCGCCTCTTTAGTTTAGCAACAGACAGCACGCACCAAACATGAAATAAATGAGTCGCCAGCTTTCCGCCGACAATGAGAGGTGGATTCTAGGGGGTTTCGGTACCCAGCTGCAACTATTAAGTAGCAATGCATCACTATTTTAACAAAATTTCCGCCGAATTTTTTGAGTGAATCAAGGCGCATAGTGAACTATGTGACGGGAGCTGCAACGCTGAGTCACTCAAAAAAGGCAAGAAAATGTTAAAAAACGATGTATTACTGCTTATTATCCTGGGTTGTAGGAATGGACACATTCAGGAAACTGAACCATTGTTCTCAACCCGCACCCCTTCTGTCTTTTGCAGGTTTTCAAAATCCCGCCGCGCCAGCTCGACTTCCAGCAACAAATCACCGTTTTCCTCCACCTGCTCTCTGAGCACCTTGCCGAGATCAAACAACTTGGCACGCAACCGGCCATTGGTCGCTGGCACACGAATCCACTCATGCAACTGGTCAGCGCTGAAACGTTGATCCAGTGCGGTTTGTAGTAATTCCAGACCTTCGCCGGTTTGTGCAGAACACCAAGCGCGACGCACCAATCCTTCTTCATCACGATCCAGTCGGGTGGAATGATCCATCAACAAATCCACCTTGTTGAATACCTCGATCTGCGGCACCTTGTCCGCACCAATCTCCTTCAGCACGGCATTCACCTGTTCGATTTGTTGTGGATAATTTTCGTTATTCGCGTCGATCACATGCAGTAATAAATCTGCCTGTCGGGTTTCTTCCAGCGTCGAGCGAAAAGCCGCCACTAGATCATGGGGCAAATGCCGGATAAATCCCACAGTATCGGCAAGGATAATAGTGCCGGTACCCGGTAACACCAGACGCCGCAAAGTGGGGTCCAGCGTCGCAAACAACTGGTCAGCTGCGTACACCCCGGATTCCGTCAACCGGTTAAACAGGGTGGATTTGCCCGCATTGGTGTACCCCACCAGCGAAACCGTGGGCACCTCCGCCTTGCGGCGGGAGCGACGGCTTTGCTCACGTTGATTCTGCACCTTGTCCAGACGCTTGTTGAGCTGTTTGATGCGTGCTGCCAGCAGGCGTCGATCTGTTTCCAGCTGGGTTTCACCCGGTCCACGCAGGCCGATACCGCCCTTTTGGCGTTCCAGATGTGTCCAACCCCGCACCAACCGTGTTGATAAATGTCGTAGCTGGGCCAATTCCACCTGCAATCGCCCTTCGTGGGAAGTCGCACGTTGGGCAAAAATATCCAGAATCAACCCGGTACGGTCCAGCACCCGACACTTGAGCAGACGCTCCAGATTACGTTCTTGTGAAGGTGCTAGCGGTGCATCCACCAACACCAGCTCTGCTTGCTCGTGTTCAATGAGCGCCAACACTTCATCGGCCTTACCGGTGCCGATGAAGTATTTCGGGTCAGGCTTACGCCGCGTACCAGACACCACGGCCACAGGCTCCGCACCCGCTGACATCGCCAACTCACGAAACTCAGACAGAGCTTCGCCATTGATGCGCGAAGAAGTGGCTTGAGGGGAGATACTGTGAGAAAAATCCACATGCACCAGAATGGCACGTTCTCTTGAAGGGTCACGCAGGCCGGATGCATCTTCCAAGGTACCGGGACGCTCAAACAAACACGTCCCTCCCCAAGATAACGATAGAGGCCTCAGGAATTATGAGAATCTTGACCACCTTCAGTTGCTACCGGTAATTTCACGTTACGTGCAGGTACCACCGTAGAGATAGCATGTTTATAAACCATTTGATTGACGCTGTTTTTCAGCAATATGACAAACTGATCAAACGAATCAATTTGTCCCTGTAGTTTAATACCATTAACCAAAAAAATTGAGACCGGAACACGTTCCTTACGTAGCGCATTCAGAAAAGGGTCTTGTAATGATTGCCCCTTTGACATGGTGTTTCTCCTTTTTATGTATCCTTATTAGAGTTATTGGAATTCAGCGCGTCTTGATTGTTCGCTGTTTGTTGTAGTCCAGGATCTGCAAGCCATCCTGCTTGCAGGGTTCAGGTGTAATACTAAAACGCACCAGCTTCCTCGGACAACGCAGGGAAAACCCAACCACTCGGCCGTAAAAACCACTAACCAATACGCGCTAGCCAGCTTTCACACAATTACGGGAGATGCCTGAATTCAGCAACTCCCGCCCCTGTGTCTCTCATATGGCACTAGCGGCAAGATATTTCAAGACCTGAGTCAACATTTGCTCCGGTTTTTCTTCAAAGCTGAGCCGGAACACCGCCTCTTCTGGCTCATGCTTCAACCAGGTGAGCTGACGTTTGGCGAATTGACGGGTGGCAATAATACCTTTTTCCACCATGGTATCGTAATCCCACTGACCATCGAGATACGCCCACGCCTGACGGTAACCTACTGCACGCATTGCAGGCAGGTCCGCATACAGATCATCGCGTTGATACAAAGCTTCTACCTCCGCCATGAGACCCTGCTCCAGCATAAGCTGAAAACGTTGCGCAATACGCCGATGCAGCATGGCACGATCCATCGGTGCCAGCACGATTTTTATTGGACGGCACGGCAAATCATTATCAATGTCCTGTTGTAAAAAAGTGCTCATGGATTGGCCGCTCAGTTCAAACACCTCCAGTGCGCGCAAAATCCGTTGCCGGTCATTGCGGTGAATACGCGCAGCGGCTTCGGGGTCCACCTGTGCCAGCCGGGCATGCAAATAAACCAGTCCCTGCTTGTCCAGCTCGGCCTCCAAACGTACCCGTACCACAGGATCGGACGACGGTAAAACTGACAACCCCTGCTCCAGCGCCCGAAAGTACAACATAGTGCCACCCACCAATAGCGGGATGCGATCACGGGCCAGAATCTCATTGATTTCCGCCAGCGCCCGCTGGCGAAACTGCGCCGCAGAAAAGGGGTCGGCAGGGTCGCATATATCGATAAGCCGATGGGGAGCCACGGCCAGTGTTGTCGCATCAGGCTTGGCCGAACCGATGTCCATACCCTGATAAACCATCACCGAATCCACGCTGATAATATCGCAGGGCCGTTCATTGCAAAGCGCGATGGCTAGATCTGTCTTACCTGTGGCTGTGGGGCCCATAAGGAAAATGGCAGGTGGGAGTGTATTTTGCATGAGCCATTCTACTGTTGGCTGCGGCTGTAGCAAAATTTTGGGCGAAAGTAATAAATGTACGCTGCAAAGAGTGCTGTATTGTTAAGGAACGTGCACGAAATATTTTTCCTTCCCGCACAACCTGCAAGGATACCCTTGCATTCATTTTTTTCCAATGAAATAGGTACCAGCATGTATTACATATGCCATGCTGTACTTGGCTATAAATTTATCCAGATATTTAACCCAGAAAAATAGCCATTTGAATACATCAACGTTAACGGCATAAATAACGTTGTTATTGAAAGAAAAAAGTATTGCCATAAAATGCACCAGCAAGTGGTGCATTGTTGAAGCTGGCCCTCTATTAAACCCACTATCCAGCTTGTTAAAATCTTCACATAAAATATCAATCCCTTTGTATGTGAAGCGATAATAATCGTTGGGATCCGCATGAAAGGGAAAAACAAATGGCACGTTTATATATATTATCCCGCCCGGCTTAAGTATCCGATACATTTCCTTAACGACTTGTTGAGGATATCTTACATGTTCAAGCACACTAATACTGGTGACAAAATCAACACTGTCACTTTCTACCATATGTAAATCATGTGCATCTGCGACCAAGTCTACTCCTACACCCTCTTCCATATCGACACACACAACTTTCGCTCCCTTTGGAGGCTTTCCAAAGGCATATCCTGCTCTTGCTTCCTTGGATCCAATATCATAAATAATGGGTTCTGAGGGTAAAAAGTCATATGGGCTTGGTTTTATTTCTCTGTAGATGTAGTTCGTAGAAGGCGGCTCAGGTAACTTATTGTAGATTTTCTTCAAAAATTGCATTACTGACACATTGATTTCCTCATCTTGTGATGCATGTTTACCACTGGCGTGGAAGGATGGCAATCACTTGCACGCAACAATCTAGATTTTCAACGCAGGAAATACCCTGCCGAAAATATCGTGTGATTCATTTGCCGATGATTCCGGCTCCACCAAATACCCCAACAAATAACCACCGAAATAATTTTTACTGAAAAAACGTTACTTGCTATGCATGCGGGATATTGAAAAACAGGTAAACAGAATATTCCGAACATACTGAGAAGAATATATTTTTAATATTGTTTAAGTCAATCCTGATTCCCCCCCAAAAAAATCCCTACACAGACATTCGCCAGCGGTCAATATTTATACAAACGCGTAAATATTGCGCAACACTCTCACAAGGTCATGGATTTCCACGGAGACCGTGGGAACCCAAAAGCGAAAAAATGGGCCAAAATAGATTTTTCGCAGTAGACTCATTCAATACTTGTGGCGATTGAGATTCAGGTGTCACTGCACGCTCTCTTTATTCCATGGCTGCGTTGTTGTTCTCGCAATAGAACGACGATTACTCGTCATTTCGCCTTACCATGAAATCAATAGGACGCACATTGATACCTAAATCTCAAACGACACGAGTATAAGCCTGACAAGACTTCTAGTCGAATGGCACTTAGTTAAGCCGCAAGTTTTTTATCATGCCCGTATTTTTTAATTTTCTCACGCTCAACAGACCTTCTGTTTTGTAGCCTGGGGTACGGTTTTGGCCTCTTCTTTACTGCCCGAGGTTCAATCCTG
>QIGJ01000127.1 GCA_003229995.1 Gammaproteobacteria bacterium
TGTTGATCATTAAAGAAGTACATTGTGATAAACAACTGCAAGCCATGAAAAATATTCACTGTCTGGAATCGGCGCACCCTGTGCTTTGGTGGACGGGCATACTTTGCAACGCGAAATACAGGCTGGTTTTGATGTGCAGCAGATGTTGGCCAGCGCCAATGCGGGCGGTTTTTTGCAAGCCAGTGGTGGCTTGATTGTCACCGGAGCCACAGGTACCAATGTGATGGATTTAATGTTGGCGATTAAACGGCCGGTAGTATGAATACAAAAAAGACTGATACCGTGGTGTTACCGTACCGACACCCCGTGGTGCGTGATCTTGCCTGGGTAATGGCTTCCCCCGGTTTATTACAAAAGGCACCGGAAGGACAGGCTCTGGTGACGGATGACTGGTGTCGATGTGTTTATACGACATACGAAAATCATCTGCATGAGCTGGATGAAAATCCCACACCCTTATTAGATGAGTTATCGACATGTAAAAGCCATCGCCTGGGTATTTATTTTGAGCATCTTTTACGCTATTGGCTGAAAACCATTTTATGTGTGCAACAACTGCAACATAATGTTCCTATCTTTCAGCTGCAAAAAACGGGTGGTAAACGCACACTGGGGGAGTTCGATTTTTTGTTTCGGATGGATAATGGAAAACCAATGCAACACTGGGAGGTTGCGGTAAAATTCTATTTACAAAAAACAGATGATGAAGGCAGGTCTCGCTGGATGGGGCCGGCTGACCAGGATCGCTTTGATATAAAGCTGGATCGTTTGTTTCAGCATCAGCTTAAGCTGGCAGATTTTCCTGAGGCGCAAGCGAGTTTACTGCATATGGCGGCTGGGTCGGTTCAGCCCTCTGCTTTTATCAGAGGTTATTTGTTTTACCCGCTTGACGAAGCCGGGAGGTTTTCCTCTGGGCTGACGGATACTGTTGATCCTGTACCCTATGTACTTTCTGCGAATCATCACAAAGGGTGGTGGTTACACTGGAAAAAAATGCCCGTGCCCACCACCATCGCGGATGTACGCTGGGTGATCCTGCCCAAATATCGTTGGCTGTCGCCAGTGTGTTATGGGCAGGCAGAAGAAACCCTGCTGGATACGAGTGCGCTGACGGCATATTGTGAAACGCACTTCCGTCACCAGGACAATCCCTTGCTAGTAGTAGAGTTAAGTTGGCAATTTACCGCCTGGTTGGAGGTTTCACGTGGATTTGTATTGGCATCTGACTGAAATATTTAAAGAAATCCTGGTTTTTTCCGATAGTTTTGTATGAATGTGTGATGTATCTCACAAAAACAGTGTGTCTTCAGTCACGAGGCCGTGTGTGCGTGCAGACGACATACACTGTGTTGACAGAAAAGTGTGATAAATAAAAGTGTGACAACTCATTGTGGCAGGGGCCGAACTCACGAGCTACCTGCCTGGAACGATATGGCAGGGGGCAAAAATGAAGTTTTTATCCAAACTGGACCCGATGACAGTGTTGATGCTGGTGGTAATATTTGGTGTGGTGATTACCATGTCAACCCAGGCTATGAAGCAAACATCAGCCAGCGAAGCGACGGTGCCCGTTATACCGATTGATTCGGCAGGTCTGGCACCCGCCAGAAATCATCCGGGTGAATCCTGATCGCCTGCCTGTTTGCGGGCAATGAGTGGTTGCAGCCAACGTCGGTAAAGTGAATCTGCTGCGTTGTGCAGTTGTTTAATGCGTTCTTCCAGGTTTCCCGTTATTTCTTTTTGACTTTGCACGCTTGTTGCAGGGTCTGTCAGTTCATCTTTGTAAAGCGCTGTCCATTCGCGCACCATGGTGCCGGTCATTTCAATATGACATTGCAACGCGAGGGTGTTGCCGATGACAAAGCCCTGATGGGCACACTGTTCACTGCGGAGAATGGCCGTTGCACCCTCGGGAATGGAAAAAGTTTCGCCGTGCCAATGAAACAGCATGCTGTCATCGGCAAAATCTTGTAGCCAGTGATCAGCCTGTGGACCGGGAATGCTTTGCACGGGGAACCAGCCAATTTCCTTTACGGGGTTTGCCGTAATTTCACCGTCCAATGCTTTGCTGATGAGTTGTCCGCCCAGACAATGCCCGAGTACGGGTAAATTGGCGTCAACCGCTTTTTGAATGAGTGCCAGCTCCTGTGGAATCCATTCAATATCGTCATTAACACTCATGGGGCCACCCATGAAAACCAGAGCGCTGACATCATCGATTTGTGTCGGAGGCCTTTCTCCGGCATCAATGCGCACCTGCTCAAAAGGAATGTTATAGTTTTCCAGCAGAGTGGCAAAATAACCGGGGCCTTCACAGGCAATGTGAACAAAGATGCGTATGGGTTTCATAATCAATAAGCGACCTGAGCGGGTTATTCGACTTGTCAATGTGTGGTTGCTGGTGATTTTATCAGTCTCTGCCAGTGTGTGCGTGGCAGAGTCGCAAGATGAACGCAAGCCTGTACGTCAGGTTGTGTTGCAAGGCATTCTTGGCAGTAAAGCACTGTTGTTGGTGGATGGCCAGCGGCAAATGATGTCGGTCAAAGATACGGCGAAACAGGGGGTGCGTGTGGTGCGTATCGCAGAAGAGCGGGTGGATGTGGAGGTTGATGGCCAGCGCCGCCGTTTGCTCCTGGGCGACAGTTATTCAGTGATAGCCCAGTACAAGGTGCGTAAAAGTACCGAGGTGATCATTGCCAAAAACAACACGGGTATGTATTCCACGGTAGGCAGTATTAATGGTTTGCCGGTTTCATTTTTAGTGGATACGGGGGCAACCTCTGTCGCTATGAGCGCACAACATGCCAAACGTCTGGCCATTGATTTTCGGGTGACCGGCGAGCCGACTTTTGTGGGGACTGCATCAGGGGTGAGCGAAGCGTATCGGGTAATACTGGATAAGGTTACCGTCGGAGACATCACTCAGCATAACGTGAGGGCTGTGGTGATTGATGGTAATTACCCGATACAGGTTCTGTTGGGGATGTCATTTCTGGGGCAGTTGGAAATTCAGCGTGATGGCAATATCATGCGCTTGAAAAAGAACTTTTAAGGATGCGGCACTACGTTGTCATATTTTTTTCAATCAATGCATAGGCTGAATGATTATGAATGGACTCAAAGTTTTCTGACTCCACCACGTAGGCGGTAATGCGTGAATCCTGGTTCATGTGTGCCGCGATATCACGCACCATGTCTTCCACAAATTTTGGATTGTCGTAAGCATGCTCGGTGACGTATTTTTCGTCCGGGCGCTTTAACAGACCGTACAATTCACAGGAGGCAATGGATTCCACAGCGTCAATAATGTCTTCAATCCAGACGAATTCGCGTGTCTTGATGGTGACCGTAACGTGTGAACGTTGATTGTGCGCACCGCGATCAGAAATTTTCTTTGAGCAGGGGCAGAGGCTGGTCACCGGCACCACAACTTTGAGTGTTGTCTCATGCTGGCTACCGCTGCTGGAGCCCAAAAAAGTGACATCGTAATCCAGCAGGCTTTGCACGCCGGATACTGGCGCAGTTTTGTTGACGAAGTAGGGAAAGCTCATTTCGATATGGCCGGACTCTGCTTCCAGACGTTCGGTCATCTCTGTCAGCATGTCTTTGAAAGACTCGACCGAAATTTCGCGTTCGTGTTGGTTGAGTATTTCCACAAAACGCGACATATGTGTGCCCTTAAAATTGTGCGGCAGATTCACATACATATTGAAGTTGGCAATGGTGTGTTGTTCACCGCCGGAGCGGTCACGAACGCGTACTGGGTGACGGATATCTTTGATACCGACCTTGTTGATAGGCAGATGGCGGGTGTCTTCCGAGTTTTGTACGTCGGCAATGGTGGAATCGGTCACGAGTTTTCCTTTTTTTGCAGTTTGAGTCTTCAGCTTGTTAATCATTGGTAAAACGCACACAGGCTCGTTCGGTTTCCCACAAGGTGATGGCCTTGACGCGGATATGCTCGTTGTTAAGTGCCTCTGATAAGCCGCTGAAAATAAAGGCAGCGATGTTTTCTGCAGTGGGATTGATATTATCAAAGGGTTCGATTTCGTTAAGATAACGATGGTCGAGCCGGTCGGTCAATTCACGCACCTGCTGGCGTATCGCCTTGAAATCAATGGCCATGCCCACGTTGTTCAACTGGCTGGCCTCTACTTCGGCTTCTACTTTCCAGTTATGCCCGTGCATACGTGAACAGGCACCAGGGTAGTCACGCAGGGTGTGGGCGGAGGCAAAATCGCTGACAACTTTGAGGGTGTACTTGGCTGGCATGGGAATAATAGGAACAGTCGATGAATAGCAGAGGCTATAAGTTGATTAAAATACTAAGGTATTAAGCGTTATTTGGCAATACGCGCTTGTGTGCCGGATTGCGCCAGCAGTTTGTTGATGGCGTTTTCGATGCCAATGGCATCCAGGCCACACTGGGCAAGCAGCGCGCTGTGTTCGCCGTGCTCGACAAAATGATCCGGCAACCCCAGGTTGTGTGCGGCTATAGCGACGCCGTGTGCGGCAAGACATTCGTTAACACCGCTGCCTGCACCGCCTGCTATTGCGTTTTCTTCCACGGTTATGATCAACCCGTGTTGTTCGGCCATTTCCAGTATCAGGTCTTCGTCCAGCGGTTTGACAAAACGCATGTTTACCACCGTGGCGTCCAGCGCCTCACCCGCCGCCATGGCCGGGGCCACCCTGCTGCCAAAGGCAAGAATGGCAATCTGTGTACCACGGCGGCGCACATCGGCCTTGCCCAATGACAGGGTTTCAAAGTCTTGCGCAGGCTGTGCGCCGGGGCCGAAACCACGCGGATACCGCACGGCGCTAGGACCGTTGTGTTGGTAACCAGTGTTGAGCATTTGGCGACACTCAGCTTCGTCCGCCGGAGTCATCACCACCATGTTGGGTATGCAGCGCAGGTAACTGAGATCGAAGCTGCCCGCATGCGTCGGCCCGTCAGCGCCCACCAGTCCAGCCCGGTCGATGGCGAACATCACCGGCAGATTCTGGATGGCAACGTCGTGGATCAGTTGATCATAAGCGCGTTGCAGGAAGGTGGAGTAGATTGCTACCACCGGTTTGAGGCCATTGCAGGCCATGCCCGCCGCCAGCGTTACCGCGTGCTGCTCGGCAATGCCGACATCCAGATATTGCGCCGGGAATTGTTCGGAAAAAGTCACCATGCCAGAGCCTTCGCGCATGGCGGGGGTGATACCCATGAGTTTTTTATCCTGTGC
Organism: Gammaproteobacteria bacterium; assembly: GCA_003229995.1. GTDB lineage: Bacteria > Pseudomonadota > Gammaproteobacteria > SZUA-152 > SZUA-152 > SZUA-152. The sequence goes on from QIGJ01000127.1 coordinate 5,235, forward strand.
GGCCTGATCACAAAGCCAGTCGCCAAACACCTGCGTGTAGGTGAGGCTGGTTTTTTTATTGCTTGCAGGAAGGGCTTCACCGGTATCCGGATCGTAACTGCCTACGCCGTGGTAAGCACAAGGGTCTTCTTCCGCAGGTTCAAAACCCTTGCCTTTTTTGGTGACGATGTGCAGAAATTGCGGGCCTTTCAGTGTGCTCAGGTTGCTCAGGGTCTTGACCAGGGAATCTATGTCATGGCCGTCAATAGGGCCGATGTAGTTGAAACCCAGTTCCTCGAACAATGTACCGGGGATCACCATACCTTTGGCATGTTCTTCCACACGCTGAGCCAGTTCCCACATATTGGGAATCTGGCTCAGTACCTTTTTTGAGCCTTCGCGGGCAGCGAGATAAAGCTTGCCGGAGAGAATGCGCGCCAGATAATTAGACAGACCGCCCACATTAGGGGAAATAGACATGTCGTTGTCATTGAGAATCACCAGCAGATTAGCATCGAGTGAACCGGCGTGATTCAGTGCCTCAAAAGCCATGCCCGCTGTCATCGCGCCATCACCGATGATGGCAACGACTTTTTTGCCGACCGCATCGTTATCATTGGTTTGTTGTGCAGCGATGGCCATGCCCAGTGCGGCACTGATGGATGTGCTGGAATGGCCGACCCCAAAGGTGTCATAAGGGCTTTCGCTACGTTTGGGGAAACCGGCGATGCCGCCCTGCTGGCGTAAACTGTGCATTTGCTCCCGGCGGCCGGTGAGAATTTTGTGCGGGTAGCTTTGATGCCCTACATCCCATACCAGTTTGTCTTGTGGGGTGTTGAACACGTAATGCAGGGCGACGGTGAGTTCCACGGTACCCAGACCGGAAGAGAGATGCCCGCCGGTTTGACCGACAGTCTGAATCAGGAAGGCGCGCAGCTCGTCCACCAGCTCCTTGAGCTGACTGGCGTCCAGTAAACGGACATCGTCGGGGCTGTTGATGCTTTCCAGTAACGGAAAGGTGTGTGTTTTGGACATGGGCTGTGCTGCAATTTTTCCGGGTGGGCAGTGCCCAGCCGACGAGAGTTAAAAAGGGGATATGATTATATCAGCTTTGCCGATGAATAATGTACCCGGCGATATCGCGCAGTGGCCGGGCGGCTTCGCTCCAATACGACAGACTGTCAATGGCTTCCTGGTATAACTCATTTGCGCGCTGCTTGGCCTCGGCCATGCCCAACAGGGCAGGGTAGGTGGTTTTATGCCGGGCCTCGTCAGACCCTTGGGGTTTACCCAGGGTTGCTGTGTCACCCTCCACATCGAGGATATCATCGCGGATCTGGAAGGCCAGGCCCATGCACTTGGCAAAGTGGTCGAGCTTTTCCAGTTGTGCAGGTTCCACACCGGATTGACTCAATGCGCCCAGCTTGACGCTGGCGCGGATCAGTGCACCGGTTTTGTGGATATGCATGTTTTCCAGCTCAACGAGATTCATGGTTTGTTTCGCTCCCTCGGCAGCAAGGTCCATGGCCTGACCGCCTGCCATGCCCCGTGAACCGCTGGCCAGAGCCAGAGTTTCCACCATTTTCAGGCGCAGAGCAGGGTCGTTTACCATGTCCGGGTCGTGGGCGAGAATGTAAAATGCTAGGGATTGCAAGGCGTCGCCAGCGAGAATCGCCGTGGCCGTGTCAAACTGGATGTGACAGGTAGGCTTGCTACGGCGCAGCTCATCATTGTCCATGGCGGGTAGATCATCATGGATTAGCGAATAGACATGAATCAATTCCAGGGCGCAGGCCGGTCCGTCCAAAGCGGAGGGAGCGATGCCGAGCATTTGTCCCGTGAGGTATACCAACAGGGGGCGTATACGCTTACCACCGTCGAGACTGGAGTAACGCATGGCCTCATGCAGTAACGTAGGATTCACGTTGGCTATGGGTAGCCAGTGTTGCAACGCCTTTTCAGTGCGAGCCTGACAAGTTTCGAGCAGGGGGATTAGTGACATGAATCAGGGCAGGGCAAAGAGAAAAAGAGTGAGACCAGGGTTTTCATTGGTTAAAGGTTTTTGCGAGCATTATTCAGTTTTGGCAGTAAACGCTTCTGGTTCACCGTCTTTTTTCAGCAGAATCTCGACTTTTTGTTCAGCTTTGGCCAGTGCAGTCTGACAGCTGCGGGTGAGTGCGATGCCACGCTCGAAGTCTTTCAGTGAATCTTCCAGTGAGGACTCGCCATTCTCCATGCGTTCCACCAGGGTTTCGAGTTCTTCCAGTGCCGTTTCAAAATCGGGTGTTTTTTGTTTCTTTT
>QIGJ01000002.1 GCA_003229995.1 Gammaproteobacteria bacterium
CCGGTTTGGGCCATTGGTACCGGCAAGACGGCCTCACCGCAACAGGCGCAGGACGTGCATGCCTTTATTCGTCAGCGTGTGGCAGAAAAAGATGCCGGTGTCGCGGAAAAGGTACAAATTCTTTACGGCGGCAGTGTGAAGCCGGACAATGCGGCTGAGTTGTTTGCCATGACAGACATTGATGGTGGATTGATCGGTGGTGCGTCACTGGATGCGGAAGGTTTTCTGGCAATTTGTCGGGCAGGTTAACGCTCCCCATCGCCGACTCACGGGATAGCGTACGATACCACTTATTATTTTAAGAACGTAGAGCGGAAAAATCATGCAAACAGCATTATTGGCAGTACATATTTTAGTGGCTATCGCCGTTGTTGTTCTAGTGTTAATACAACACGGGAAAGGCGCGGATGCAGGCGCAGCCTTTGGTGCGGGTGCCGCTGGTGGTGCATCAGGTTCGGTGTTTGGTGCGCAGGGTGCGGGCAACTTTCTTTCACGCACTACCGCAGTTTTAGCCACCATTTTTTTTCTGACCAGCTTGTCCATGGCTTATATGTTTCGGACAACGGATGCGCCAACCAGCCTTATGGAACAGGGCTCTGAGGTGCCAATGACACAAGATGCGCTACCGACGGTTGATAATAATACCGATGCACCGGTTATCCCTGCTACCCCTGAACCCGCAAAACCGGATGAGACCAGCGACGTACCTGAAAGCCGATAATGATGGGGATAATTTGCCATTTTGTGAGGTGGGCATTGTCCACCTTACCAATGAGGAAAGTGAGGAACCGGATTGTTTTGTGGTAATACCGAAACCCTGAAGGCAAAGCTTGCTAAAAAGAAAGGTTGTTAAAGAAAGGCTTGCTAAAAAAAATTCGCTAAAAAACAAAAATTGATGCGCATAAAAATAGATGCGTTGAAAAGTATATTGCCGATGTGGTGGAATTGGTAGACACGCTGTCTTGAGGGGGCAGTGGCGAAAGCCGTGCCGGTTCGACTCCGGCCATCGGCACCATTTTGTTGCAAGCAACCCACAGCTTGCACACGGGTATGCCCGATTTTGGTGCAGACATGAATAGCCAAGGGCAAATAACATGTTGATTCCTATGGGTTATTGCTAAATCATCCAGCCTTGACAAGCTCTTTTGAACTAGCCTAGACTCGGTGGTTCGCGCAAACGATTTGTATCGTGTTGTTGAGGGTGCTTTGTTGACAAAAAGCGGACAAGTGTTTGCACTAATTAGTTAGCTAAAACAAAAATTTTTAGTTAGCTAAAAACAAAAAATTATAATAATAATATTCTGCGGGTGGGGCTCGAACCTTCATGCTTGAAAATTATGTACCGATATTGGTGTTTTTACTGTTGGGTCTGATTTTTGGCATAGCGCCAATTGCCATGGCTTATATGCTGGGACCACAGCGTCCTGATGACGCCAAACTGTCACCCTATGAATGTGGCTTCGAGGCCTTCGAAGATTCGCGCATGAAGTTTGATGTGCGTTTTTATCTCGTGGCGATTTTGTTTATCATTTTCGATCTGGAAATTGCTTTCATGTTCCCCTGGGCTGTGGTGTTGGAAGAGTTGGGTGTGTATGGCTTTTGGGTTATGTTCGTCTTCCTGGCAATTCTGATTGTGGGTTTTGCCTACGAGTGGAAAAAAGGAGCGATGGAATGGGATTAGAAGGCGTACTTGAAAAAGGGATTGTTACCACCTCTGCTGACAAGCTCATCAACTGGGCGCGCACTGGCTCGTTGTGGCCAATGACCTTTGGCTTGGCGTGTTGTGCGGTAGAAATGATGCACGCAGGTGCTGCGCGGTACGATCTTGACCGCTTTGGTATCCTTTTCCGGCCCAGCCCCCGTCAATCCGATGTCATGATTGTGGCCGGTACGCTGGTGAATAAAATGGCACCGGCGCTGCGCAAGGTGTATGACCAGATGGCGGAGCCACGCTGGGTTATTTCCATGGGCTCCTGCGCCAATGGCGGTGGTTATTATCATTATTCCTATTCGGTGGTGCGCGGGTGTGATCGCATAGTGCCGGTGGATATTTATGTGCCGGGTTGTCCGCCCACAGCAGAAGCATTGTTGTATGGCATCATACAATTACAAAATAAAATAAAACGCACAAACACCATTGCCCGTTAACGTCTTTGGCCGGATGGCTGGAGCGGGAAGGGATGTGCGCAGTAGAAATGCGTGTTTGTGAAAGTCAGAGAAGTAGAGAGGGCGAGGGATATTTTTGCTGATGAGTAATGCTGTCGACAAACTTGTTGCGTGTCTGCAAGACCGTTTTGGTCGTGCGATTTCTGTTGGCGTTGCTTTTTCCGAAGTGACTGCTGAAATTGCTGCCAAAGATGTTCTGGCGACATGCACTGCTTTGCGGGATGATGCAGATTTTGCGTTTACGCAACTCTCGGATCTTTGTGCGGTGGATTATCTCACGTTTGGCCAAGCCGAATGGGAGACCACAGGTGCAACCGGTAGTGGTTTTAGCCGTGGTGTTGATGAACATGAGGTCGTCCCCAGTACCGGTGGAAACCAACGTCGCTTTGCGGTGGTGTATCACCTGCTGTCGATTACCCATAATGTCCGTCTGCGTCTCAAGGTTTATCTGAATGAAGATGAGCCTATTATTGATTCTGTTGTGCCTGTCTGGACCGGTGCCGACTGGTTTGAACGTGAAGCTTTTGACCTTTTCGGCGTTATGTTTACCGGCCACCCGGATTTGCGTCGTTTGTTGACAGATTATGGTTTTATTGGTCACCCCTTCCGTAAAGACTTCCCACTGATTGGTAATGTTGAAATGCGTTACGACGCAGAAAAGCGCCGTGTTGTTTATGAGCCCGTCAGTATCACACCGCGCACCCTGGTGCCCAAAGTGATTCGTAAAGATCAGGCAGATCATCTGACGGGCAATCAAGGTGGCAGCCACAATGCCTGAAATTAAAAATTACACCCTGAATTTTGGACCCCAACACCCATCGGCGCATGGTGTGTTACGTCTGGTGCTGGAAATGGACGGTGAAACCATTGAACGCGCCGATCCGCATATTGGCTTGTTGCATCGTGCCACCGAAAAACTGGCGGAATCCAAGCCTTACAATCAAAGTATTCCCTACATGGATCGGCTCGATTATGTTTCCATGATGTGCAATGAGCATGGTTATGTACAGGCGCTGGAAAGAATGCTGGGCGTTGAAGCGCCGGAGCGTGCCCAATACATCCGTGTCATGTTTGATGAAATTACACGTATTCTGAATCACTTGATGTGGTTAGGTGCCCATGCGCTGGATATTGGCGCGATGACTATTTTTCTCTATGCCTTCCGTGAGCGTGAAGACCTGATGGATATGTATGAGGCAGTTTCCGGTGCGCGCATGCATGCGGCCTATTATCGTCCGGGCGGTGTGTACCGTGATCTACCGGGCAGCATGCCGCAATACGAGGCATCCAAATGGCACAGTCAAAAAGAAGTTGATGTCAAAAACAGCAATCGCCAGGGCAGTCTGCTGGATTTCATCGAAGATTTTGTCAATCGTTTTCCCAACTGTGTCGATGAATATGAAACGCTGTTAACCGATAACCGTATCTGGAAACAGCGTACGGTGGATATTGGTGTAGTGAGTCCCGAACGCGCCCTGCAACTGGGTTTTACCGGGCCGATGTTGCGTGGCTCCGGCATTGAATGGGATCTGCGTAAAAAACAACCGTATGCCGTTTATGACAAACTGGATTTTGATATCCCGGTGGGGCTTACCGGTGACAGTTATGACCGTTATCTGGTGCGCATTGAAGAAATGCGTCAGTCTACCCATATTATTAAACAGTGCATCAAGTGGCTGCGTGAAAACCCCGGCCCGGTCATGCTGGACAACTACAAATTAACACCGCCTGATCGTGAGCACATGAAAGGTGACATGGAGTCATTGATCCACCACTTCAAGTTATTTACCGAAGGTTATGCCTTGCCTGAAGGTGAAGTGTACAGCGCGGTAGAACACCCCAAAGGTGAATTTGGTGTGTACCTTGTTTCAGATGGCTCAAACAAGCCCTATCGTTTGAAAATTCGTGCGCCAGGTTTTGCACATATTTCTTCACTGAATGAAATGACCCAGGGCCATATGCTCGCCGATGTGGTAGCGATCATTGGTACACAGGATATTGTATTTGGTGAGGTGGATCGTTAATGGCTGCCGTAATGAACCCGGATGAGAATCAAGGTGACACTGTGCTTTCTGTAGAATCGCTCGCTAAAATTGATCAATGGGTCGCAAAATATCCGGTGGAACAAAAGCAGTCTGCGGTGATGGCGGCATTACGTATTGCCCAGGAAGCCAATAGTGGTTATCTGACCACTGAATTAATGGATGCTGTGGCAGACTATCTCGACATGCCGCGTGTTTCGGTTTATGAAGTCGCGACGTTTTACTCCATGTATGAATTAACACCGGTTGGCAAACACAAAATTTGTGTGTGTACGAATATTTCCTGCATGCTGTGCGGTTCGGATGAGATTGTTGCCCACTTCAAAAAACGACTGGGCATTGGTCTGGGTGAAACCACGGCGGATGGTCGCATTACCTTGAAAGAAGTTGAATGTCTGGGTGCCTGTGTCGGCGCGCCCATGTTGCAGATTGACCGGCAATATTTTGAGTACCTGACACCTGAAACGATTGATAAAATTCTGGATGGCTTGGATTAGCCGGGAAACTGAATGTAATGGCCAATGAAGTCTGTTTTAAAAACCTGCACCTGGACAAACCCTGGACCCTGGAGGTCTATCAGACTGAGGGTGGTTATGAGGTGTGGAAAAAAATTCTGGCAGAGAAAACCTCGCCGGAAGATATCATTGCGGAATTAAAAACGTCTGCTTTGCGCGGTCGTGGTGGTGCGGGTTTTCCCACCGGCCTGAAATGGAGTTTCATGCCGCGCAATACGCCGGGTCAAAAATATATCGTCTGTAATTCTGACGAAGGTGAACCGGGAACCTGTAAAGACCGGGATATTTTGCGCTTTAATCCACATGCGTTAGTGGAAGGGATGGCCATTGCGGCATACAGCATTGGTGCGACCGCTGGTTATAATTATATTCGCGGTGAATTCTGGGAGCCGTATGAGCGTTTCCAGCAAGCCATTGATGATGCTTATGCGGTAGGTTTACTGGGCAAAAACATTATGGGTTCTGGTGTGGATTTTGATTTACATACCCATCTGGGTGGCGGTGCGTATATTTGTGGTGAAGAAACCGCCTTGCTGGAATCCCTTGAAGGTAAAAAAGGACAGCCTCGGTTCAAACCCCCGTTCCCGGCAAGTTTTGGTCTGTACGGCAGACCGACCACAATCAATAACACCGAAACACTGGCATCCGTACCCTTGATATTGAAGAATGGCGGGCAGTGGTTTCTCGATATTGGCAAGCCCAATAATGGGGGGCCAAAGCTTTTTAGTGTGAGCGGTCATGTGAATAAACCCGGAAATTTTGAAATCCCTATGGGCACACCTTTTCCGGAATTACTGGAAATGGCAGGTGGTGTGCGCGGTGGCAACACGCTCAAGGCGGTGATTCCGGGTGGCTCGTCAACGCCAGTATTAACCGGCGAAGAAATGATGGATGTCACCATGGATTATGACTCGATTGCCAAAGCGGGCTCGATGCTGGGTGCAGGTTCAGTCATCATTATGGATGAAACCACCTGCATGGTGCGCGCACTGAGCCGTATCTCGCATTTTTATTATGAAGAGTCCTGCGGCCAGTGTACGCCTTGTCGAGAAGGCACTGGCTGGTTGTCACGAGTGGTACATCGTATTGAACATGGCCAGGGTAAACAGGAAGACCTGGATTTATTACTGGACGTGGCAGATAAAATTCAGGGTCGGACTATTTGTGCGTTAGGTGATGCGGCGGCAATGCCGGTCAGCAGTTTTGTAAAAAAATTCAGAGATGAGTTTCAATATCACATTGATCACAAGGCCTGCATGGTTGGCGCAGGCAGCGCGTCGCTAACGACGAATTAATGGTGAATGACAACATTTGTCACTACACAGCAATGAACGACAATGATTTTAAAAACGATTTTTAAAAATGACATTTAAACGGTGTAAATAAACGATGGTTAACATCGAAATAGACGGCAAACAACTGGAAGTCACAGAAGGTGCGATGGTGATTGAGGCGGCCGATGACGCGGACATTTATATTCCGCGATTCTGCTACCATAAAAAACTGTCCATTGCCGCCAATTGCCGGATGTGCTTGATTGATGTGGAAAAGGTGGGCAAGGCATTACCGGCTTGTGCAACCCCGGTAACGGATGGCATGAAAATCAGCACCCGTTCCGAAAAGGCGATCGAAGCGCAAAAAAGCGTGATGGAGTTTTTGTTAATCAATCATCCGCTGGATTGCCCGATTTGTGATCAGGGGGGTGAATGTGAATTACAGGATATTGCCATGGGTTATGGCGGTGATGTGTCGATCTATTCTGAGCAAAAACGGGTTGTTGAAAATAAAGACTTTGGCCCGTTAATTTCGGGTGATATGACACGCTGCATCCATTGCACACGTTGCGTGCGTTTTGGTGAAGAAGTGGCAGGCATCAAAGAACTGGGGGCGACCGGGCGTGGTGAGCACATGGAAATTGGTACCTATGTGCAATTGAGCCTGAATTCAGAAATGTCTGGCAATGTGATTGATCTTTGCCCTGTGGGCGCATTGACCGCAAAACCGTCTCGCTTTACGGCACGCGCCTGGGAAATGGTGCAGCACGAAAGCATCGCGCCGCATGATTGCATGGGCTCGAATATCCTGCTGCATACTTTCCGTAATCAGGTTGTGAGGGTTGTGCCCAAAGAAAACGAAGAAATTAATGAAACCTGGCTGGCGGATCGTGATCGCTTCAGTTATGAAGGACTGAACAGTGATGAACGTCTCACCGTACCGATGGTGAAAACCGATGGGCAATGGCAGGAAGTTGATTGGGACACAGCATTGCAAAAAGCCGTGGGTGGCATTAGTAAACTGCTTAGCGAGCAGGGCGGGGAACAGCTGGGTGCTATTGCCTCACCCAATATGACCATCGAAGAATTGTTTTTGCTGCAAAAAATGATGCGCAGTGTCGGCTCCGGTAATATTGACCACCGCATCGGGCAGATTGACTTTACCGACCAGGATGACGAACCAGTCTTCCCCTGGCTGGGACAATCAATAGTGGACCTGGAAAACAACGATGCCGTTTTGTTGGTGGGTTGTAATGCCCGCCATGATCAGCCCATTGCCGGGCACAGAATCCGCAAAGCGGAACTTGCCGGGGCGCGCATTATGGCGGTCAATCCGGTGGATTATGATTTTAATTTTTCGCTGGCGGCAAAAAAAATCGCCAGTCCGGCAAAATTATTGCAGGAACTGGGCGGTATTCTTAAAGCCCTGGCGGCCACATCCAATGTCACATTGCCGTTATCAACATAAATGTTGATAGTACGCACGAAAAAATCGCCCGCGAATTAAATGAAGCCAATAACGCTTCGGTGATTTTAGGGTTGGATGCCTTTGCGCACCCGCGTTTTGCAGACCTTCGTGCAATCGCCTATCAAATTGCTGTGTTGTCATCCAGCAAGTTGTGTTATTTATCGAACGGCAGTAACAGCGCCGGTGCTGCTTTGTCCGGTGCGGTGCCGCACCGTGGCCCGGCGGGTGATGCCTCAGCACTGAAAGGAAAATCAGTCACCGATATGTTTGCCGACAAACTGGCAGGTTATATCCTGTTAGGCGTGGAAGCCGAACTGGATTGTGCGGCATCGGCAGCTGCAACCGAAGCATTGAAACAGGCACAATTTGTTGTGTCGATGAGCGCGTTTTGCAATGAGCAGGTCAAAGAATATGCCGATGTGTTATTGCCCGTTGCACCGTTTTCTGAAACCTCCGGTACCTTTGTGAATGCTGAAGGGCGTTGGCAGAGTTTTGAAGGTGCCGTTGCACCCCTGGGTGAAGCACGTCCCGGCTGGAAGGTGCTGCGTGTTCTGGGCAACTTGTTTGAATGTGCCGGTTTTGATTATGTTACCAGCCGGGAAATACTGGACGAAGTGCAAGCACTAACGGCCAACACGCCGTTAAATAATGACATGCCTTGGAACTGTCCGGTATCGCTGCTGATTGATGCACAAGGGTTTGAAAGCATTGTTGACCGGCCAATATATGCGGGTGATTCTCTGCTGCGCCGGGCGACCAGCTTGCAGGATGTTGCGCAAAAACATCCGTTCGCCATTCGTGTTAACCAGAATGTTGCTGCACATGCAGGGCTTGCCGATGGTGAGCAGGCAATGGCGAAAAATAATAATGTGGAGCTGACGTTGCCCGTGGTGATTGATGAGCGCGTACCTGATGACGGCGTTCTGGTGCCGTCACATTTACCACACGGTTCAACGACAGGTGCAGTGACGTTGTCCCGGGTCTAGTCTGTATATCTGACGATACGGTCAACATGATACAAGATAGTGCAAATAATACGTTATGAGAAAAGTGAATGATTGAAGCTATTGAATCAGCGCTAAGCTTTTTACCGGCCGGTATAGTGGCGCTGATTATCATCGTCGGAAAAATTTTGGCATTGGTATTGCCTTTGATGGGAGCTGTTGCCTATTTGACGCTGGCTGAGCGTAAAGTCATTGGTTACATGCAGGTGCGTATCGGGCCTAACCGGGTTGGCCCCAGAGGTTTGTTGCAGCCCATTGCCGATGCCGTGAAGCTGATGTTCAAGGAAACGATTTTCCCGACAAAGGCCAACCGTTTTCTGTTTATTTCCGGCCCCATTCTTACCCTGGCACCGGCATTGGCCGCATGGGCTGTGGTCCCGTTTGATGATGGTCTGGTGATTTCCAATATCGACGCCAGCCTGCTTTATATTCTTGCCATGACATCACTGGGCGTTTATGGCGTGATCATTGCGGGCTGGGCATCAAACTCAAAATATGCATTTTTGGGTGCATTGCGTTCGGCAGCGCAAATTGTCTCTTATGAAATTGCCATGGGTTTTGCGCTGGTGGGTGTGTTGGTTGCTGCGGGCAGTCTTAATCTGGGTGAAATCGTTGCAGCGCAGCGAGGCAGTCTGGGTATCATTAACTGGTACATGATTCCGCTATTGCCGTTGTTTATCGTGTACTTTATTGCAGGTGTAGCGGAAACCAACCGGGCACCGTTTGATGTGGCTGAAGGCGAATCGGAAATTGTGGCGGGTTTCCATGTTGAATATTCCAGTATGACGTTTTCCATCTTCTTCCTCGCGGAATACGCGAATATGATTTTGATTGCGTTACTCACCGCAATCATGTTTCTTGGCGGCTGGTTGTCGCCCTTCAATGGTGTATTGCCCGCAAGCCTGCTGGAAGGCGAGGGCGTACTGGCATTGCTGTTGGGTGACGGTATACATTGGCTGTTGGCAAAAACATCATTTTTCCTGTTTTTGTTTTTATGGTTTCGTGCAACGTTTCCGCGTTATCGTTATGATCAGATCATGCGT
>QIGJ01000024.1 GCA_003229995.1 Gammaproteobacteria bacterium
CATAGGTAGCAACCTGAGCCAAAATAGCATCCAGCGTTATCCATTCCCCCCCCTGAAATGCATAGCTTGTGTCGCAGTAACCACAACGCAGTGGACAACCCGTGAGCCGGATAAACACGGTGGGATAACCCACGCTGCGCGACTCACCCTGTAAGGATAAAAAAATCTCACTCATACGCAGCTGATCGGGATGTCCGTCCGTTACGGTTTTTTCTGGAACAATAGAGATATCAGCGCACATGATAATAAGAGACTTCTGGTTTTTTACTAAAATTCGGTGATTACCGAAAAAATGATATTGGGAACCATTTACATTATCCAGGTGGGCATTGCCCACCCTACAAAATTATCCCCATTTTTCTGCCATATGCTGAAAGCATGGCGACTTAGGAATGCGCGCCAAACAGGGAAGTTATTACGTGCCCATCCCTTAGCGCTTAATTCATATTTAAACAGCGCATGACACAACAATGATTAACGCTGTTTCAAATCCTGTAAACGTTTCTGCGCTAAACGGGCTGCTGTGGTATTCGGATAATTCATCACGACCTTGCTCAGTGACATACGCGCATTATCGTCTTGACCCAGCTCTTGAAAGGTATAACCCATTTTCAGCAACGCATCAGCACGTTTGGGGCTGTTCGGATGATTTTTTACCACTTTATCAAATTCGCTTAATGCTACCGCAAAATTCCGCTGCACATAATTGGCCTCACCCAACCAATATTGAGCGTTGTCCACAAACGGCCCTTGGGGATAAGTTTGCACAAACGTCCTAAACGCGGCCACGGCCAGATCATAGCGGCCTTCTTTTAGCAGGTTAAACGCACGCTCATAAGCCGCGCGCTCCTCTTGTGAACCGGCATTTGTATGTGATGCCGATGCCGTACCATCTATTGCTGTTTCGGGCATTGCTCCACCGGGCCCTCCGACAGACGGTATTGTTGGTGCCATCGACAGACTTGCGCGCACAGCTTCCAGGTCACGCAAACGGCGGTCAATATCCAGATATAGATCACGTTGCCGCTTTTTCAGTTGCTCCATGCCATAAACCTGCTCTTCCATTTGGCCGAGCATTTGTTGGACTTCATTTTGCAAGCTGTCGATGCGGGTCATTAAATCGATCAGCGTTTGATTTTCCAACAGGCGTTCCAACCGCTGCAAACGTTGTTCCAAACTGCCCGCCGTCGGTGTTGAAGCTGCCGCCGGTGCTCCTGACGCTTCAATAACCGGTGCCGGTTTTCGCGCCACAGCATCAGAAACGAAAGATGGCGCGGCCAAAATGACCAGCGCCATACTTGCGTACTTCATTAACGAAGCTCTGAAATATTGCGTCACAAGATGCCCGTTCTTTCAAACATGTCGTTCAAAATATCATCCTTCACAGACGATCACTTTTAACGGTTGTAAATAAACTCAACACGGCGATTCAGCGCCAGAGAGTCTTCATCGTGTCCCAGTGCAGCAGGACGTTCTTCACCATAGCTAATCACGCGAACCTGACTGGCGGAGGCACCTTGCAAGGCCAGCATACGCTGCACAGCATTGGCACGAAGTTCACCCAGGGCAATGTTGTATTCGCGGGTACCACGTTCATCGGCATGGCCTTCCAGGGTAACCTGTACACTGCTGTTATTAGCCAGATATTCAGCATGCGCCTGGACAATGGCTAGAAAGTCGCTTTTGATATCAGTCTGGTCAAAATCAAAATAAACCACACGTTTTGCCAGCAGGCTGTTGGGATCATCCAGGGGGTCACCGCCGAAACCGAGCTCTTGTTCGCCCATGCCTTCACCACTGGCCATATCGCCAGAACCAACGCCGCTGGTGGTTGCCGATGAATCCAGGTCACCGGCTGATGAGGATGAACTCACACCACTGTCCGTTTCTTCTTCCACTTCACCAGAAGTGCCACATCCCAGCAGCATCAGTGCCGGTAACATTGTAAGCACAGTCTTGGTCCATAATTTCATAGCTAACTCCCTCAAATTATTCAAACGTATTTAGTAAATTGATACCGCGTTTTATTGCATATTTTCTTGCGACTTTCATTGTGGAAAGGGTGACCACGCGGGCTCCCGCACATCACCTTCCGGGATGGTCAGCCGCTGATGGATATTGCCATCCACGGAAACCGCCTTCAAAATTCCACGCCTGCCCGCGCTGGTGGCATAAATAATCATGCCCCCATTGGGCGCAAAACTGGGCGACTCATCTAATGAGCCGTCCGTCAGCACACGCAGATTACCACTTTTTAGATCCATCACCGCGACTCGATACTTGCCATCCGTACGGTGAATCATAGCTACTTTTTTACCATCCTGGGATACCGATGCCTTGGCATTGTACTTGCCTTCAAAGGTCAGGCGTCTCGCCTTGCCACCGCTGGACGACACTTGATAAAGCTGCGGCCGCCCACCACGATCCGAGGTAAAAATAACCGTCTTGCCGTCTGGTGTCCATGTGGGCTCGGTATCAATTGCCCAGTGACGCGTTAAGCGCCGCTGTTTTTTGCCGGTCAAGTCTATGACATATATCTCAGGGTTACCATCCTTGGAAAGGGTTACCGCCAGAGATTTACCATCCGGCGACCATGAAGGTGCACCATTAATGCCTTTGTAGGACGAAACTTTGTCTCGACGCCCACTGGATATGTTTTGTACAAACACAGCCTGGTGGCCGTTATCTTCCAACGAGGCATAGGCAATATGGGTTCCATCGGGTGACCATGCTGGTGACAGAATCGGTTCACGCGAACGCATCATTGACTGCGGGCCGTAACCATCGGCGTCAGCAATCCATAGCGAGTATCGGCGCGCCTTACCCACACCCGCCGCTGTGACATAGGCGACACTTGTGGTAAATGCCCCACGTTCACCCGTCAGTTTTTCATAAATAATGTCACTGACCTGATGCGCGGCACGCCGCAGATCATTGCCACTCACAGAAAAACTGAATCCTTCCAGTTGCTTTTCCTTGAACACATCAAATAACCGAAAGCGGATTTTATAACGATCCGCGCCCAGGTATTGCAGAGTACCTACCACTAGGTTTTCACTCTGAAAAATACGCCAGTTGGAAAAATTGATTGTCGAATCGACATTGGGACGGGCTAACATATCCTTGGGAGGCAAGGGGTCAAAACGTCCGGTGCGCGCCAAGTCGGCACGAACAATGGCCGCGATATCAACAGGCGGCTTTTTTGGGGGTACCAGATCAGCGGGGGTTTGTGGATTTTGCGGCGGCACTTGCCAGGAAAACGGTACCACTGCCAACGGCACTGCGCCTTCGACACCTTGGGTGATTTCAATATTCAGCACCGCCTGTGCGGTCCCGGCCAGCAATAGCAAATAGAAGCCGGATACAATATTCGTGAACCGTTTTATTTTATACATCGGATATTCACATTTTCTCAAATTTATTTTGGGTTTATTTTTCTGGCTTAAAGCTAAACAAAATCTGTCGCTCAAACAACGCGGGGTCCGAGGGTCGCGGTAATGGTGACGCCTTGTACACTGCCGCTTCCACTGAGCGTCGGAAAACATCATCACCAATACATTGGGTGACCGTGACATTAACAACTTCTCCGCCAGGAATCTGGCTCACCGCCACTTTGCACGATGAACCCGATCTGGCACTGGCGGGACGAATCCAGTTTCGCTCCACCTTGTTTTTAATATCGGCGACGTAACGGCCTCGTAATGAACTCAAGCGTTTCTGATTAGCGGAGTCCATGCGTTGTTGCTCGGCTGCAAATTCAGCACGTCGCGCAGTGGCTTCAACATCACGCCGACGCTTTTCGTCGAGCATTCTACGTTTGGTAGCCGCATCCGCCAAGCGTTTCTCTTCAGCAATACGTTTTTTTTCCAATACAGCCTGTTCAGTTTTCAAACGTTCCACTTCTTTTTTCTTTTTGACTTGTTCTGCCGCAATGCGTTTTTCTTCAGCCTTGCGTTTTTCTTGCTGTTTTTTCTGACGTTTTTCTTCGGCTTTGCGTTCTTTTTGCCGTTCTTTCTGGCGTTTCTTTTCGGCATCGCGCTCTTTGCGCAATTTAGCCAAGCGTTTCTCCTCACGCTTGCGCTTTGCTTCTGCTTCAGAAGCCTGTTTGTCCAGTTTGTTTTGTTTGGCCGTTTCCCGTTTTTCTTTTTTCGCTTCAGCCTTTTTCAGCTTTTCCACTTCGGCAAGAACGCGGGATTCGTCCACCGCCACGGCTTTGATAATATTCACTGCCGGTTGCGCGGGTGTGGGCAAGTCAGTCCATTCCAGGCTGACAAATAACACCGCCGCCAAAATCACATGCACCAGGATGGCATACATCATGGCCAATGGGTTTTCGAGGATCTCTTTTAGCAAGGCTCTCACAATTCAGCGTCTTGTTTTTATTAATCAGTGCTATTTTTGGCGCTATTGAATGTCTTCGACTGCCTGGGTGATCAACCCCACACTGGGCGCTCCGGCCTTTTGCAACAGCGCCATAGCAACCACGACTTTGCCATATTCCACCTGCGCATCACCGCGCACCATAATCGGAGTTTTGGGCCGATGACGCAGCACGGCGGCTACTTTGGTGACCAGCAGCTGGTGGTCAATGGGGTCATCAGGCGTGTTACCCACACTGAGATAATAATCGCCATCAGCCGTCACCGTGACCACCAGCGGTTCATCGGTTTCACCACCCACAGGACCGGCATCAGCCTGTGGCAACTCTACCGCCACGCCCTGGGTCAGCAATGGCGCGGTGATCATAAAAATCACCAACAGTACCAACATCACGTCGATGTAGGGCACCACGTTGATTTCCGACATAGGTTTACGACGGATTCTTTTCGGCTGGACTGCCATTTATTTATGTGCCTGTCGTTGCAGGATGTTGGCGAATTCTTCCGAAAAGGCATCATAACGACTGATCAGTCGCTCCAGTTCGGTACTGAAACGATTGTAGGCAATCACTGCCGGAATTGCCGCAAACAGACCCATGGCCGTGGCCACCAATGCTTCGGCAATGCCCGGTGCCACCATAGAAATAGTGGCCTGCTTGACATTCCCCAGGGCACGGAAGGAATTCATGATGCCCCATACTGTGCCGAACAAACCAATATACGGGCTGGTGGAGCCTACTGTTGCCAAAAATGGCAGATGCAACTCCAGCTTGTCGGTTTCCCGCGACAGTGCCACACGCATGGCGCGCTGTGCGCCTTCCAGCACCGCCATGGGGTCTACACTTTCCTGCTTGCGCAGCCGTGCAAATTCCTTGAATCCCGCCTCAAAAATAATCGCCATGCCCGCGTTACCGTGGCGACCGGAGGTCACTTGATTATAGAGATTGGCAAGATCACCACCAGACCAGAATTTTTCTTCAAACTCCTCGGCCTCAGTGCGCGCTTTGGACAGTATTCGGCGTTTCTGAAAAATGACATTCCAGGAAAACAGCGACGTAACAAGTAGAAGCAGCATCACCAATTGTACCAGCACGCTGGCTTCGATAATTAACGAAAGAATCGATAGATCAGTCGTCACCCAAAATCTCCTGTCGGATGGCGGCAGGAATAGCGCGCGGCTTTAAACTGTTGGCATCCAGGCAGGCGACCCTGATTTGGCCTTGGCATAACAATAAATCACTTTTCACTGCGTCAATCCCCTCGCTGGTTATTAAATTTACCGTCTGATCAAAAATCAGGCTGGCTTTGCCAATCTCCGCCACGCTCGCGCTAACGGAAAGCAGCTGGTTAAAACGGGCAGGCTTGAGATAATCCAATTGCGCCGAACGCACTGCAAAAACCAACCCTTCCCGCTCTATCAGAACATCCTGTTCCACACCGCGTGCCCGCAACCATTCCGTGCGCGCTCGTTCCATGAATTTCAGGTAGTTAGCGTGGTAGACCACTCCGCCATTGTCGGTATCCTCGTAATAGACCCGCACTGACCAGGAAAATTCAGCCACTCAATTCACCCATGACAGGCAACATACCGCACAAACAGGCATTTTGTGCCCACTCGACCGGTTAAACGCCTGTAAGTGGAATTTGTATCCGTGCTTATTCACAGAGCGGTGCATTATGCAGGTTCAGAGCTTGCGAAGAAATCCCCCGCAGGCACTGGCAGACCAAAATGCAAATAGGCGCTGCGCGTCGCGACCCGGCCACGCGGAGAACGCATCAAAAAGCCCTGTTGAATCAAGTACGGCTCCAGCACATCTTCGATGGTGCCGCGTTCTTCACCAATAGCCGCAGCGAGGTTATCCACTCCCACCGGACCTCCGTCAAACTTTTCGATCACCGCCAGCATCAACTTGCGATCCAGCATGTCGAAACCGTTTTCGTCCACATCCAGCAAATCCAGTGCGCAGGATGCCACTTCCATCGTAATCCGGCCATCGGCCCTCACCTCGGCATAATCACGCACCCGGCGCAGCAGGCGATTGACAATACGCGGTGTGCCACGGGCACGCTTGGCAAGCTCGCCAGCGCCTCTTGTGTCCAGCGGCACACCGAGAATGCCTGCGGCACGTTGCACGATATGCGCAAGATCCGGAATCGAATAAAACTCCAGCCGCTGCACAATACCGAAACGGTCACGCAGCGGCGAAGTCAGCAGGCCGGCACGAGTTGTTGCTCCCACCAGTGTAAATGGTGGGAGATCCAGTTTTACCGAACGCGCTGCCGGACCTTCGCCGATCATAATATCCAGCTGGTAATCTTCCATCGCCGGATACAACACCTCCTCCACCACAGGCGAAAGACGGTGAATTTCGTCCACGAACAACACATCGTGTGGTTCCAGGTTGGTCAGCAAAGCGGCAAGATCACCCGGGCGCTCCAGCACTGGCCCGGAAGTGTGGCGCATGTTGACGCCCATCTCAGTCGCAACGATATGTGCGAGCGTCGTTTTACCCAGTCCTGGTGGGCCAAAAATCAACGTATGATCCAGTGCCTCGCTGCGCGCGCGAGCAGCGGAAATGAAAATCTCCATTTGCTCTTTAACGGCTGGCTGGCCCACATAATCTGCCAGTTTACCAGGACGAATGGCACGATCCTGTGCTTCTTCGCGGTCATCACGAACAGTGGCTGCGGGAGCAATAAGGCGGTCGGTTTCAATCATGGAGAGGGAGTGTACTACAGCAATGATACCCATGCCCTACCCGGTTTCATTGAAATCGGTGAGTATAAAAGGCTACTCGCCGCAGCAGTAGTGGACAGAACTCGTTCTGCTACTTCGATCATCAGTGTTCCTCCTTTTTTCATCATCGTGCAGAACTGGAAGGGATATATTTTTATAGTCACATTTTTGCGTCAAAACATCTGCATGGGGTGTAGATCAGCCACTGACGATTTTTTTATACTTTCCGGGGAAAGTGACACTGTTTTTTGGCCGCTTTATTTCTGTGTAATAAACCGC
>QIGJ01000093.1 GCA_003229995.1 Gammaproteobacteria bacterium
GCAATGCGTACCATCTCGCGTTGGCGCACATGGCGTAGCTGTCGAGCCAAAGAGTCAACATCAGCGATATCCTGTGACGCGGTTTGCACATGTTGATGCATTTCACCCTCGGCGTAACGGCGGTGCAGATCCCCGCTGTTTAGTAAATCCAGTAACAATAAGGGCTGACGCACACAGCGTTGGGCGATAAATTCGCTACAGGCCCAGACGCGGCACAATTCGCTGAGCTGTTCGTTATTCCAAATCGGGAGAGTGATTCCTCCCGCCGTTAGCGCCGCCACAAAATCAGCCCACGCGTATTCCACGGCTTTCCGCAAAACCACGGGCAGTGGTTCCAGAGCAGCAACAAGATCAGGTAGATTATGGGAATTTTTTGTCACAGCAAATCTCTCGTCCACGATAGTGGGAAGGTTCCTTAAAGAATGACCTTGTGTAACCGATACCAGAGTAACAATCCAATGTGCATTTTATCCCGAGCCAACGCCTTTCGGAGCAGGACATCAATGGAAATATCTGATTACCTTAAACTCATGGTCAAGTATGAAGCCTCTGATCTGTATTTCACAGTCGGCGCACCGGTGAGCGCCAAAATTCACGGTATTCTCAAACCGCTGGAAAAAACCACGTTGCCCGCTGGCCGCGTTAAGACACTGGCCTATGATCTGATGAATGAGGATCAGATCGCCCAGTTTGAACTGAAACCGGAAATGAACCTGGCCCATTCACTCCCCGGCATCGGCCGTTTCCGGGTTAATGTGTTTAAACAACGCAATCAGGCGGCGATGGTGGTTCGTCACATCAAGACCCAGATTCCCAGTGCGGAGGAGTTGGGGTTGCCGTCTATCCTGCAAAAAATCATTATGCAGAAACGTGGGTTGGTGTTGTTTATCGGCGGTACTGGCTCGGGAAAATCCACTTCACTGGCGGCGTTGATTGATGCCCGTAATACCAATACCTCCGGGCATATTATCACCATTGAAGATCCCATCGAGTTTATTCATAACCACAAAAAATCCATCGTCAACCAACGTGAAGTGGGGCTGGATACTGACAGTTATGAAGATGCACTGAAAAACACCTTGCGTCAGGCACCGGACGTGATTCTCATCGGCGAGGTGCGTGACCGAGAAACCATGGAACATTGTATTGCTTTTGCCGAAACCGGGCATCTGGCCATTTCCACTTTGCATGCCAATAATTCCAATCAGGCGCTGGATCGTATTATCAATTTTTTCCCGGAAGACCGACGCAACCAGTTGCTCATGGATTTGTCACTGAATGTGCGTGCGTTTATTTCCCAGCGTCTGATTCCTACCCTGGATGGCAAACGTGCCGTAGCAGTGGAAGTCATGCTGGGTACACCATTGATTCAGGATTTGATTCTCAAGGGCGATATTCACGGTATTCGTGACATCATGGAAAAGTCCAGCAACCTGGGTATGCAGACCTTCGACCAAGCCATCTTCAAACTCTACAAAGACGGTGTGATCAGCATTGAAGAAGCGTTACGTAATGCCGACTCACAAAATAATTTACGTTTGAAAATCAGTCTGTCGGAAGGTGCTGTGACCGTGGATGAAAATATGAAAATCGAGGTTGACCCGGATGATGTCAACGCTGTGGCAGGTAGCAAAGGTGGCTTGAATTTGACAATAGATCCCAGGTAACGGGATTTTCTACACCTCATCCTTACCCGATTCGTTTAAAGTATAACGTGCTTTTTTAGCTTCGTCTAAGACATGTACCTGATTGAACACATTTGATAAATACCAAGTTTCATTATTGAAGCATTCCGGTTACATCACTTCCTTGGTTATGCCCGTCATATTCTAATCAGCATAAACATGTTAAAACAGCTCTTCCGGTACACCACCACTGTCCTGTGAAACGGATGTAGTTCCATCACCACCAATAATCGTTGCTGGGGAATTCTCTGTCCGCCGTTGCGGGACATTTTCTGACCGGAAGGTTTCAAAGATCCCTTTGGGATTATTGGCTCCGGCCAGCAAGCCCGTCTCCGGGTCAATGCGTACCGTCACCAGTTTTGGTGGCTGTTCCAGAGCACGTTCCGGCAAACCCTGCAAGCCCGTGCGCATAAATTCAATCCACATAGGCAGGGCAGCACGCCCCCCGGTTTCCCGGGCACCTAGCGGTTTGGGTTTGTCGAAACCCACCCAGGCAGTCGCCACCAGATCCGGGGTATAGCCCGAAAACCAAGCATCCTGCTGATCATTGCTGGTGCCAGTTTTACCTGCTAAATCAGAACGCCCCAAGGCTTTTGCCCGCTGCCCGGTGCCCCGCTGGATTACTTCCATCATCATCGAACGCATCAGGTAAGCGTTTTGTGGCGTCAGCACCCGGGGAGCAATATTAACCGGGAGAACCTCCTCGCGGGTGGGTGGGCCCATGACAGGCTCAGCATCGATTTCCTGCTGACGTTTGAGGCGTTCTTCGCAGCCGTCACAAGCAATAAAAGGCTCAGCGCGATACAGTACTTTTCCCTTGGCATCTTTGATACTGTCGATGAAATACGGTACGGTGCGGAATCCACCATTCGCGAATGTTGCATAGCCACGTACGATCGCCAGCGGTGTGACCACACCACTACCCAACGCCAACGATAAATCCCGGGGCAACCGTTTTTTGTCGAAACCAAAATGACTGGCGTAGTTAATGGTGTACCCAATACCAATGGCACGCAACAGACGAATAGACACCAGATTGCGTGATTTCACCAGCGCCTTGCGCAAGCGAGTTGGGCCAAATACTTTGCCGCTGTAATTTTCCGGACGCCAGGTGGCTTCCAGCCCTTCATCTTCGAATACTACGGGAGCGTCATTGATGAGGCTGGCGGGTGTGAAGCCCTTTTCCAGCGCGGCGGAATAAAGGAAGGGTTTAAAATTGGAACCCGGTTGACGTTCGGCCTGGGTGACACGATTGAATTTGCTGCTGGAAAAATTGAAAAACCGCCTACCAGGGCACGAATGGCACCGTCATGAGGGTCAAGCGATACCAGCGCACCTTCCACTTCGGGAATCTGCGCCAGCTGCCAACCAGCATCGGTTTTTTTCGTGGCAGGCAGCTCGGTGATGTAAATGACATCACCTCGGGTGAGAATGTCCGCTGCCTGCTTGGGCGCTGCGCCCATACGACCATTTTTCAGTATCGATGTTGCCCAGGATAGCCCCGACCAATCCAGACGCAACACACCACGGCGTGGTTCGTAAACCACCGCTGATCGCTCAACCGTTGCCAGTACCAGAGCGGGTAGCAGACCATTAATTTCCCGCTGCGTTTTTAATAATGGCATCCACTGTTCTTCGCCACTGTTTTCCGCCAACACATGTTGCGCGAGTGGGCCACGATACCCGTAACGTCGATCATAGGCCAATAGGGCATTACGTTGGGCACGGTGTGCTGCCATTTGTAACCGGGAGCCAAGGCTGGTGCGGACTTTATAACCGGTAGAATAAGCGGCGTTGCCAAAACGTCTCACCATTTCGGCACGGACCATTTCAGCGATATAGGGAGCTGTTACTTCTCTGGAAAGCCCATGCAAACGGGCATCATCCACCATGGCTCGCGCTTCATCGTGAGTTGCTTCATCGATAAAACCCAAATTGCGCATGCGGCCCAATACGTAGTTACGTCGTAACAGAGCCCTGGCCGGATTAATCACGGGGTTGTAACGGGATGGGGCTTTGGGCAGACCGGCAACCATTGCCAGTTGCGCCACGTTTAGTTTGTCGATAGGGACACCATAATAAATCTGTGCCGCTGCACCCACGCCATAGGCACGATTACCCAGATAAATTTTGTTGAGATAAAGCGCAAGAATATCTTCTTTACTCAGTTCTTTCTCAATTTTAAGTGCCAACATGATTTCATTGAGTTTGCGCAGATAGGTTTTTTCCCGGCTAAGAAAAAAATTACGTGCTACCTGCATGGTAATAGTGCTGCCACCCTGGCCTTTTTCGCCGGTGCGTAACAAATGAAAGGCTGCCCGGAGCAAGCCTTGATAATCCACACCCGGATGCACAAAGAAACGGTCATCTTCTGCTGCCAGAACCGCTTGTACCATGAGTTTTGGCACTTCTTCGTATTTAAGCGGTGCCCGTTTTTTTTCACCAAACTCCGCAATCAATCCTCCGTCACGAGAATAAACGCGTAGTGGTACCTGAAATTGCACGTTTTGCAAACTCTGCGTCGAAGGCAAACCGGGTACAATGAACAGGTAAAGACCCGCCAGCACCAAAGTGGTTAAAAAAACACCAATTCCGCCAAGGTAAAATAACCAGCGTATTTGGAATTTGGGTTTTTGAAATTTAAAAGAAGGCATCAAAACAAAATTTTTGTGATAGTGTTCATGAATATTAACAAAAACAGAGTATAAAACTTCTAATTAGATCAACCTAATACTAGTACTTTTTTAATGTAATAAGTTAAGCTTCGGCTGGCCCATCATTTGTGGTCATTATTTAAGCGCGGTACCTAACTGCAAAACACCGTAGAAACACTGAATCTTAACTTATCACATTAAAGGGGTACGATTTTTCTGATGCAATTTTTAATCTATAGTAAAGTTTGCTGCCTCTCTACCGATATTCAGCTTGCAAGTATGAAAACGGGATAAAAAACGTGCAACTAGCAAACTTGTTCGCTCACAAAAAACCACCACTCATTGGACTAGACATCAGCTCAACCTCCGTTAAATTACTGGAGTTGGGTCATCAGGGTGATGGTTACCGCGTTGAAGCTTATGCAGCAGAGCCGCTGCCGCCTAATTCTGTGGTCGAAAAAAATATCACGGATGTGGAAGCTGTCGGTGAAGCTATCCGCCGTGTCACCAAACGTTCGGGGTCGCGCACCAAATATGCTTCTGTGGCAGTGGCAGGTTCATCGGTCATTACCAAGGTTATTACCATGCCTGCCTCGCTTTCCGAAGAAGAAATGGAAAGCCAGATCGAACTTGAAGCGGACCAATATATCCCTTATTCCCTGGAAGAGGTGAATCTGGATTTTGAAATTCTCGGCACTTCTGAAGATAACCCTGATACCGTTGACATATTGTTGGCCGCTTCACGCAGTGAAAATGTGGACTCGCGTGTTGCTGCCGTTGAGCTGGGTGGCCTGACAGCCAGAGTCGTCGATATTGAAGCGTATACCCTGGAAAATGCTTTTGGGCTTATCAGTCCGCAAATTCCAGGGGGCACTGATGATAAAACCGTGGCCGTCATCGATGTGGGTGCCACCATGACCACATTGAGCGTGCTGAATGATGGCAAAATCATTTATACCCGCGACCAGGTTTTTGGTGGTAAGCAACTGACTGAAGAAATTCAGCGTCGTTATGGTTTGTCGTACGAAGAAGCCGGTATGGCTAAACGTCAGGGTGGCCTGCCCGACAACTATGTACCCGAAGTATTGGACCCGTTCAAGGATGCCATGGCACAACAAGTCAGTCGCTCACTGCAATTTTTCTTCTCTTCCAGTCAGCACAACTCGGTCAGCCATATCGTACTGGCGGGGGGGAGCGCTTCTATTCCCGGTGTGGATGAGTTGATCGAAGAGCGTGTGGGCACCAGCACTTCCATTGCCAACCCGTTCAGCAATATGTCGCTGTTATCCAAAGTTAAAGCACAGGCACTCAGTAATGATGCACCCGCCTTGATGATTGCCTGTGGGCTCGCGTTGAGGAGCTTCGACTAGATGCCACACATTAATTTACTCCCCTGGCGCGAGGAAGAGCGACGCGACAAACAACGACAATTTATCAACATTGTGGCAGGTGCGGCAATTTTGATGGTTGGCCTTGTGGTCCTGATACATCTGCGCATGAGCGGTATTATCGAAGACCAGAATAACCGCAACCAATTCATGCAAGCACAGATTGTGCAGGTTGATAAAGAAATTGCGGAAATCAAGACCCTTGAAAAAGAAAAAGCCGCCCTGCTGGCGCGCATGAAGGTTATCCAGGAATTGCAAAGCAGTCGCCCGGAAATCGTACATATTTTTGACGAACTTGCCAAAACCATACCCGACAATGTTTTTTTACTGGCAACATCCCGTAAGGGTCGCGAAATCAACCTTACCGGCGTTGCGGACGCTAATGACTACGTTTCCGAGTTTATGCGTAGCCTGGATAGTTCTCCCTGGTTAACCAACCCGAGACTGACGGTCATCAAGTCGGATAAAAAAGAATATCCAGGTGCAAGCTGGTTTCAGCTCACGGTTTCACAAAAAAACAGAACAAAGAAGGCTGACAAATGAACCTGTCTGACCTGAACAACCTCAACCTTGATCCCAATAATATTGGCAGCTGGCCACTGGCTGCCAGGGTGATTGTTATTGTCTTACTCTGCTTTGCTTTGTTGTTTGCGGGTTATTATCTGGACACCAGTGACCAGCTGCTGGAATTGGAGACAGCGCGTGCCAAGGAAGCCAGCCTGAAACAGGAATTTGAAACAAAGCAGGCCAAGGCCGCTAATCTCAGTGCCTACCAGGAGCAAATGAAAGAAATGCAGCGTTCTTTTGGTGCCCTGTTACAACAACTGCCCGGCAAAACGGAAGTTGCGGGTCTTCTGGTAGATATCTCTCGCGTTGGTATTCTCAGTGGGTTGGAATTTGAGCTTTTCAAGCCCGAAGCCGAAATCCCCAAAGAGTTTTATGCTGAATTGCCCATAAAAATACGGGTTAAGGGTAGCTACCACCAGTTTGGCAGCTTTGCCAGTGGCACCGCTGCATTGCCACGTATTGTCACACTGCACAATTTATCCATTACCTCGAAAGCTAAAAAGAACGAGGATGGTCGTATGATCATGGAGGCTACGGCAAAAACTTACCGTTACCTTGAAAAAGACACTACCGCCGACAACAAGAAACGCAAACGGCGGGGTAAAAAATAATGCACAAGCTCAATGATAAATATCTGCGTGTTGGTGTCGCTGTGTTTGCTCTTTTTCTGCTTGTTGGGCTAACAGCCTGTAGCGGTGAAGAAAATGTCGATTTGCAAACCTATGTGAGCGAAGTCAAGGCCCGACAAAAAAGCCGCATTCCTCCCCTGCCCAAACCACAGACTTTCGAAGTATTTACCTATAATGATGCGGTGCTGAGAGACCCTTTTGTGCCCACGGCCGAGATTTTGGCCATAGAATCAGACAATGGGCTGAAACCTGATATGGCCAGGGAGCGCGATGTGCTGGAACAATACACCGTTAGCAGTCTGAAAATGATGGGTATTCTGGAAAAAAATGGTCGTCGTTGGGCGTTGCTTCGAGCAAGTGATGGCACTTTGCATCGCACTAAAACAGGTCGGCATCTTGGAAAAAATAATGGTGAAATTGTGAGTATCACGGAAAGTCAACTTGAACTAAAGGAAATCGTTCCAGATGGGCTGGGGGGGTGGATAGAACGCATGACTACCCTGGCCATCGGCGAATGATGCCAACGAGGATTTAGTACATGGGCATTTTTAATCAGTTATTTGGGGCAAACGCTATGCACGCAAGCGGGTACAAAACAATGAAAACAACACGCTGCTTAAGTTTATTTTTACTCTCCGGCATATTGGTATTGTTCGCAGCAATGGCGACTGCGGCCGATGAGCCCACCATTTCACTCGATTTCATCGACTTCAAAAAACTGTCAAATGATGCCGTGGAAATCCGCATGGCCTTATCGGCTGATGCACCACAAACAACAGACTTCACTTCCGATAATCCTGCGAAAATTTCCCTGGATTTGCCGGGTGTCAACAATAATCTGCCTTGGAGCCTGCCTTTGCCTGTTGGCATTGGCGTCACCAAAAGCGTTAAAGCCGTACAGGCAAAAGGGCGGACTCGTATCGTCGTCAATGTTGACAAGCTGGTCACTTACGAATTACGTACCGAAGGCAAAAATATATTTCTGACGGTGGGTGAAAACGCCCCTGCTGAGCAAGTTGCCGTAGCTGACAAGGTGACTGCGCCTGAAGCTGAACCTGCAATCACACCTGCACCCGAGCCTACCCCACAACCCGTCAGCAAACCAACGCCCATTGAACGTGCTTCCGGTAATGGTGCTACCACCAGCCTGAAAAATATTTCTTTCACCGCATTGCCGGGTGACAGTGTGCAGATTCGTTTGAGCTTCTCGGGACCAGCCAAGGAGCCAGGAAACTTTACCATCAACAATCCTGCACGCATTGTTTTGGATTTCCCCAAAACCGGTAGCAAGCTGGGCTGGAAAAACAAAAACATCGGCATTGGTTTTGCCAAAAGTGTCACCGCCGTTGAGGCCGGTGATCGCACACGTATTATCCTGAATCTTGTGCAGCTTATCCCCTTCGAGAGTGAAGTCTCCGGCAACAATGTTGTTGTGACACTGGCGGGTAGTCGTACTGCGCAAACTCAAACTACGGCAGCCGTCAGTAATAAAGCAACGAGCGCAGCATTGGCAGCAACATCGGGGTTACACCGCATCAATAATATTGACTTCCGCCGTGGCAAAAATGGCGAAGGCAAAATTATTGTCGGCCTCTCTGACAACAATACCCCCATCAGTACTGGTGAGTCCGGCAACCAGATTTTTGTCGAATTTGGTGACACCGGCTTGCCCAAAAACCTGCAACAGCGTCTCGACGTGATCGATTTTGCCACCCCCGTACAGTACATTGACACCACACAATCAGGAGACCGTGTTCGTCTCGCGATTACACCCACTGGAAATTATGAATATCTGGCTTATCACACCGGTAACAGCTACACCATTGAAGTAAAGGAAATCCCCAAAGAAAAGGTAGTCGCCGCCAGAAAAGATCAGTTTGGTTATACCGGTGAACGGCTCTCACTGAATTTCCAGGATATTGAGGTTCGTGCAGTACTGCAATTGATCGCCGACTTCACCAACCTGAATATGGTGACCAGTGACTCCGTGCAAGGCAATCTCACACTCCGTTTGAAAAACGTGCCCTGGGATCAGGCTCTTGACCTTATCCTGAAAACCAAGGGTCTGGCCATGCGCAAAGCGGGCAATGTCATTATGGTTGCACCGGCACAGGAAATTGCCGCTCAGGAAAAACTGGAACTGGAAGCCAATAAGCAAATTGAAGAATTGGCACCCATCAAAACAGAAATCATTCAAATCAACTTTGCCAAGGCCGGGGATATTGCCGCCATTTTATCCGCAGAAGGCGGTACATTATCTGAACGCGGAAGCACCACGGTAGACCAGCGCACTAATACACTGCTGTTATCTGATACTACGGACCGCCTGGAGAGTGCTCGGGAACTTATTGTCATTCTCGACATCCCGATCCGACAGGTACTGATTGAATCGCGCATTGTGATTGCCGATGATGACTTCGCCAAAGACCTTGGTGTGCGATTCGGCGTAACATCCATCAACGACCGAAATGGCGATTTGATCTTTGGCTCAGGTTCACTGGCTGCAACGGACACCATGACAGCCTCTGCATTGGATAATCTTTCCAACGGCACGGCCAATGCGCCTTACCCTATTGCAATTCCCACAGGAGCTGGTGGCATTCCCCAGCGTATGAATGTGAATATGCCCGTGGTCGGCAACAATGCCGGACGTATTGCACTGTCAATTCTTGGTGCCAACACACTGCTTGACCTGGAGCTTTCAGCGTTGCAGCTTGAGTCTCGTGGTGAAGTGGTTTCTAATCCGCGTGTCATTACCGCCAATCAGAAAGAGGCTCTCATTGAACAAGGTACCGAAATACCCTACCAGCGAGCTGCTTCAAGTGGTGCTACTAGCGTATCGTTCAAAAAAGCCGTTTTGAGTCTGAAAGTAACGCCACAGATTACCCCGGATGACCGTATTATTCTCGATCTCAAGATCAATCAGGACAGTGTTGGTGTACTCTTCGCGGGTATACCCAGCATCGACACCAAGGAAATTGAAACCCAGGTACTGATGAGTAATGGTGAAACAGTGGTATTGGGTGGTGTGTACGAGCAAGTTATACGTAACGAACGGGACAGTATTCCCTTCCTGGGTGATCTGCCTTTCGTTGGTGCTCTGTTCCGCACTACACGCGAGCGCAATGAGAAATCTGAACTGCTCATCTTCGTCACACCCAAAATACTCAAGGATCAATTTGCGGTAAAACCTTAAATATACCCGTAGCGTTTGGGATTTAGGTCTGAATGTGCGTCATATTTATT
>QIGJ01000328.1 GCA_003229995.1 Gammaproteobacteria bacterium
AAGTCTTAGATGCACTCTCTCATCTCCAGGAAAAAGCATCGACGCAGCCCGTTACTCAATACATAGAGCAGGAAAGCATACACACTCAAGTGTCCAATATTTTATCTAAGGACAACCTAGAGGAAAGTAATAAAACAATCAGTGACCGTGACAATGACATAATAGAAGTCGGTGGGCATTTGTTTTCTTCGTTATTTCGAGACCGCTTGGTATCCAGCAATGTACGTTCATGGCTCAAACGACTTGAAATACCCATACTCAAGCTGGCTATCGTCGATAATACAATTTTTACAGATAAATCTCACGTCGCACGTCAAGTGATTAATAAAATATCTCAGTTAGAACTCTACGGAGAAGACAACCCAATCACAACTCGTGTTAATCACTTACTAGACAACATCATAAATACAAAAGGTGATACATCCGGCATTTTCAAAAAAACCCTCAATGAAATTGATCAGTTGATTCAAATACAAGATAAAGCATATACAGAGAACTTAAAAGATCTTGTTAGCGAATGCGACGATAAAGAGGCTCGCACGAAAGGTAAAAAAACAGATGATGATGTCCCCATTGACCCTAAGTTACAAGAATGGGTGAAACGGGTTTATCGTATAAAAATAGGCAGTTGGTTGCTGTTTTCTTCAGATTCAAATAGCCCCCTACGACTCAGGCTGGCCTGGATAGCAAAAGATAAAACTCAATACGTTTTTGTTAACTTAAGAGGTATCCGGGAGTTTGCATTACACATTACAGAAATAGCTCAACAACTACGCGATGGTACGACTATAGTCCTTGATAACGCCAATGACCCAGCTATGGATAGAGCGCAGTACCAAATGCTACAAGATATGCATCTCCAATTATTACACGAAGCAACACACGATCAACTGACCGGATTGATCAATCGCAGAGAATTTGAATCCTGTTTACAGGCTGCATACTCTGCGGCCCAACAGGAAAATATACAGCATATTTTATACTACCTGGACCTGGACCTGGATCATTTAAACGTAATCAATACCACATGCGGCTATGATGCGGGTGACAAACTACTCGTTGAAGTCACAACTCTATTGCAAGAACAACTTTCTAAAAATACAATATTCGCACGAATTAGTGATAATGGATTTGCTATATTACTCCCTAGTTGCTCCTTGGATGAAGCCCTTAATATAGCCCAACAACAAAAAGAAACAATACAAAATTATCGCTTAAACTGGGAAGATAAACGATTGTCCATTGCTCTCAGCATTGGTATGGTAGAAATTACCGGAAAAGAAACCCATTCAGCAGCACTGCTACAAGCCGCAGAATCAAGTTGCAAAGCAGCCAAAAGAAAAGGCTCAAACAACATATATATTTTTGATTACAACGATACCGAATTATCGTCACGACAAAAAACTCTGGAGTGGGTCTCTCGCATTGATCAGGCTCTGGATGAGAACACACTGGAATTACGTTGCCAACTTATCAAACGTATCCAGAATGACTCTACATTGCCGCTTCATCATTCCGAAATTTTGCTCAGTGTGACCGATGAACAAGGAAATGAAGTATCACCACAAGAATTTATATTAGCCGCAGAAGAATATCACCGCATGCCAAAAATTGATCGCTGGGTGATTCAAAATGTATTTAACTGGATAATAGAACACGATACTGAACTCAAGGAGATGGGCAGTCTGGCCATTAACCTTTCTGGAAACTCTTTGAATGACGATACTTTTTTGAGTTTTGTACTGGAGGAAATTAAAAATACAAAAGTACCTACACACAAAATCTGTTTTGAAATAACAGAAACAGCCGGTATCGCCAATTTATCTAATGCCATAGAATTTATCGAGGAAATTAAAAAAACCGGTTGCCAATTTTCTTTAGATGACTTTGGTAGCGGATTGTCCTCTTACGGCTATTTAAAAAATTTACCCATTGACTATCTGAAAATCGACGGTTCTTTTGTGAAATATATGAACAACAACCCTAGTGATTATGCTGTTGTCAAATCGATCACTGAGATTGGACATTTTATGGGTAAAAAAATTATCGCCGAATGCGTGGAAAATGATGTCGTTCTCGATTTATTACGAGAAATAGGCGTCGATTATGCACAAGGTTATGGCATTGAAAAGCCGTATAAACTCCAAAATCTCACAAAAATTAAATATTCAGAGGCAACGAACCACAAATAAGAGGGCAACTATTCCGAGTCATAGCGACCGTATTTTTCATGTTGATCGTTTGTTTGGGAAATACAATTAAACAGATAGGCCGCTTTTTTTTAATATCTGAAACATCAATCCAGAAAAAAACTGTGTAACTAAATCCCCATCGCTATGGGTATAGTATTCGATTCACTCGTGATGTTCCGGAAGGTGTCAACCTCATATGGACATCTATCAAATAATTAACATCTATTTGCCACTAACATAACCGGCAGCAGATAACGTTGGAAAATTGACACGATCACTTATTACAGTACCGCCATTTTCTTCTTTGGTAAGAGGGTTGATTGCAACAAACTTAGGCGGCAATTGAACACTCGGTTTTCCTCGAACAAATCGTTCAGGGTTGCTCTTAAAACGTTCATCCAGCGCCCATTGTTTTTGTTTCGCCACTTCATGATAGCGACCGGTAAACACTTGCTCTGGCGTAAAACCCGCTAAGGATTGATCGATAAATTACTGCCCTGTTTGTGGCGTAATAGTATAGTTCCATTTTGGTAATGTTTCGTATGTTTCGTGAAAAATAACTGTTTCTCGAATGGTTGCTTTCAGCATTGCGGCCAGTTTCGTAAGGTGCTGCCTTTTAATGATGTTTAATTATGCTATAATAATCTCTCTGATAACCAATTAACGAAAATTAACGAATGGATGCGCATATTGTTTCTGAAAGCGATAATGAAGTGATAATTCAAATAAAAATTTTCAAATAAAAACATCAATGCTTGAGTCAGAGCAATCAATTCTTGAAAGTATTAATGATGTAGGTACGTTGGCAACAGAGGTTGCGTTAAAAATTTGACGCTGACGGAGATCCAATTATTATCGGAGATGTGAAATTCACATCTCGATGTCAAAATGGTAAAAGTTAAATGACCTCCGGCATAGCCGGAGGCTTATTAGGTTACGCCCTCAAAGGGCTCAAGTAAGCGCCCAAGTCGCAATTGTTCCCGTTGCTCATCAGCCTTTTCTTGATTACGAATATATTCAATCACCATATTTTCATCAAGACCGACCGTTGTTACAAAGTATAAGAAGCCAAGGGGGCAAGTCTTGCTTTTTGCCTTTTCTCGAATTCCTTTTTGCCTACATCAGTATGACTGGATCCACAGCGGCAGCGAACAACTGACCCTTCATGACCACACCATCGTCATGACCGACGGCGATGAAATACGCCCAACAACACGCCACCACACAGTATGCCTACACCGCCAGCGGTCAGGTCCGGCGCATCACCCATCCCGAGGATGAGCACAGCGATTTTTGGTACACCCCGGCAGGCCATCTCACCCAATACAGCAACGACCAGAGCCAGATCACCGCATACATTAAAGTGGATGTTCTTTTTCCTTTTTTTACTTTACAGATAACATCACAGACATAACATGATTTGTTTCTCAATACGCTTGGGGGAAACCGGAACTGCGGTTTTCATTGACTGTGCAAACAGTGACACCCGGTATTCTTCCAGCATCCAGCGTAATCGGATAATTTCGGTACTATCTTCAGCCGTTTTTTGCAAGCGTGTATATTCCTGTAAAAACGGTCGTAGCAGTTGCAGTTTTTTTTCATCCTCTGCGGGCGAATCTGCCAACTTCTCCAGCCGTACCATCAGAGCACGAAAATAACGTGGCATTTCCTGTAACCATGGATACGGTGTGCGTGTTAAAAATCCCGTATAAAGCAAAGTATCCAACTGCGTTTGAATATCCAGCCTGCTGTCCGGGCCACAATAATCCTGTATCGATTGAAATCGCTGACGGGCGGATTGCCAGGCAACAAGGGTTTGAGCCACCAGCTGGCATATTTGATTAGCTGTCGGCATCAGGTCTGTTACCTGTTGCATACAAAGAGCAAATACTCCCTGTTGACGAATCATGTGACCCTTTTCAAAAAAACATTGATCCAGAATTAATTCAAGTAAATCGTTTTGTAAATCATCCGCCGATGCAAACGCTGAATAGATAAGACTTATTTCATTTATTTTTGGCAATTGTCGTAATAAATATTTCACCGCTTTTGCATTTTCAAGTACAGCCAGACGCCGCAACCCTTTTGCATGGACATGTGTGGCTGCCACGGGTGCATCAAACAGCGCTATTCCCGCCGAAGCACCTTTATCCACAATCGCGGGATAGGCTCGATGTTGTTGTTCACCCCGCGTCACCATAATAAACTCAGGCAGGTCACCAAACGTCCAAGCGGTAATACCTTCATTCGGCCATGAAACATCGCTTTGTACCTGTGCCATTTCCTTCGCAGCATGCCCACTAAAACGTGACTGCAATTCGATAAGGGAACGACTCATACCCAGACTTTTCTGCCGATGATCAACCACATCAAAACGCATTAACAAATGCAGTGGAAGCTGCTCCGGTCGCCAGTCTTTGGCAGTCACTACAAGCGTTTCTTTTTTCTTTAGAAAAATGGTCAAACTCTCTAATAAGCTCTGACCATCACTTGCAGTATTTTCTGGCTCAGCAAGATAAACAAGTGCAGATTTCACCGTTTCCGGAACAGGTACCAACTGTTTACGAAGACTTTTTGGCAGCCCCTTGAATAAGGCTGTTATTTTTTCGGCCAGAAAGCCCGGCACCAGATAATCAAACTGTGCCTGCTTGAACTGGTTGATGGATACCAGGGGAATCATTGCCGTTACACCATCATCATCGTTGCCTGGACTGAAACAATATTTGAGTTGCAGTGGCATATCATTGAACAGCATTTCTCCCGGGTATTCTGCGTCCGCCGAAACTGATGCAGAACGAAAAACATCCTCCTGTGTCAACCGTAACAGGTCAGGATTTTTGACCTCTATTTTTTTTCGCCATTGCTCAAGCGTGACATGATCACGCACGGATACAGGCAGTTTCTCATCAAAAAAATGATACAACACGGCATCATCAACCAACACATCCTGGCGTCGCGTTTTGGATTCCAAAGAACAGGCTTCTTCAATCAATGCCCGGTTGTGCGCAAAAAATATAGCCTGTGTGCGATAGTTTCCCTCCACCAAAGCCTCGCGAATAAAAATACTGCGTGCCACATCCACATCAACAGGTCCATAATTAACACGGCGCGCACCTTGTATAACCAGCCCGTAGAGGGTCACAGTTTCATCGGCCATGACAATCCCCCGTTTGGGATTCCAGTGCGGTTCACTGTACGTCCGCTTTATCAGGTGTTGTGCAGCGACTTCGATCCACTCCGGTTCAATGTGTGCATTTTGTCGTGCAAACAGACGGCTGGTTTCCACCAGCTCTGCACTCATCAACCAGTGTGGCGGTTTTTTTGTTAACCCTGAGCCTGGAAATATATGGAATGTTGATTGCCGCGCACCGGTATATACGGGTATCTTTTTTCGTTTTGCCTGTGCTTGACCTTTCTTTTTTTCACTTGGATTATCATCCGTATCTTTGACACCAATATTACCCAACAAACCCGTGATCAGTGATTGATGAATTGAGGCATATTCCGCCGAGCTGGAATTGGTTTTCAAACCCATACCTTTGCTCAATATTTTCAATTGTTGAAACGTTTCCAGCCATTCACGCATACGGGTATATGATAAAAATTCCTGCTTGCAATATTGGCGTAACTTGTTTTTCGTGAGGTGTTTTTTACGGTCATTGTATTCACACCATAAATTCAGCATGGCAATAAAATCAGACTGCTCATCACGCAAGCGTTTGTGTTTTTCATCCGCCTGCTGTTGTTTGTCAACAGGTCGTTCACGCGGATCCTGTACACTGAGCGCGCTAACAATAATCAGCACTTCAACTAAGCAGTTGTTCTCTTCGGCTGCCAGCACCATGCGACCAAGGCGCGGATCAATCGGCAGCTTTGCCAAACGTTTGCCCACGGAGGTCAATTTACGTTTTTCATCGATGGCATTCAGTTCCAGCAACAAACGAAAACCGTCATTGATAAAACGCTGATCCGGCGGGTCAATAAAGGGGAAGTCAGCAGGATCACCCAAACCCAATTGACGCATTTGTAAAATAACCGCCGCAAGATTGGTGCGTTGGATTTCCGGCTGTGTGAATAAAGGGCGAGCAATAAAATCCTCTTCTGAATACAGGCGGATACAAATGCCATCACTCAACCGGCCACAACGTCCCGCCCGCTGGTTGGCGCTGGATTGTGCAATTTTTTCAACTGGCAGCCGTTGCACCTTGCTGCGATAACTGTAACGGCTGATCCGTGCTGTGCCCGGATCAATCACATAACGAATGCCGGGTACCGTAATTGATGTTTCCGCCACATTGGTGGCCAACACAATACGACGTTTTCTGCCTGGCTTGAACACACGGTTTTGTTCACTGGCGCTTAAGCGGGAATACAGTGGCAACACTTCGGTATCTTGTGGATGATGTTTTCGTAGCGCCTCGGCAAGTTCACGGATTTCGCGTTCGCCGCTGAGAAAAACCAGAATGTCTCCTTGTTTTTGTTCATCAAGTTGCGCCAGTTCATCCACTGCGGTAAGTATTGCATCAGTAAGTTCTGTTTCCTCTGCCTCCGCATGTTGGTAACGAATTTCCACGGGATAGTTGCGGCCGGAAACTTCAATAACCGGTGCATTGTTAAAATGCTGTGAAAAACGTCGGGTATCAATGGTGGCAGAGGTAATAATGACCTTCAGGTCTTTACGTTTGGGCAATAGTTGTTTTAGATAACCCAGCAGAAAATCAATATTCAGGCTGCGCTCGTGTGCCTCGTCGATGATCAGCGTATCGTATTGATCCAGAAAACGGTCACCCTGCAATTCAGCCAGCAATATGCCGTCGGTCATCAGTTTGATAT
Organism: Gammaproteobacteria bacterium; assembly: GCA_003229995.1. GTDB lineage: Bacteria > Pseudomonadota > Gammaproteobacteria > SZUA-152 > SZUA-152 > SZUA-152. Next base: position 7,026 of record QIGJ01000328.1, read on the forward strand.
AAGAAGATGTTTTTGTGTGATCAGAAAAACGGACTTTGTAACCCACTGCTTCGCCCAACGGCGTGCCCAGTTCTTCGGCAATACGGGTCGCCACACTACGCGCGGCAAGCCGTCGTGGCTGGGTGTGACCAATAAACCCGGCAACGCCCCGCCCCAGACCCAGGCAAATTTTGGGTAACTGGGTGGTTTTCCCCGAACCGGTTTCACCCGCCACAATCACCACCTGATGATCACGAATGGCAACGGCAATATCGTCACGCCGTCGTGAAACGGGTAACTCATCCGGGTAATTCTGCGCGGGCAGGTTTTCCAACCGGGTTTGCCGGTGCTGTATCGAGATCGCGATTTTTGCCGCTAATGCATCAATCCCCGTCGCATCGCGTCGCAGGTTTTTCAATGCCTGTCGAAACCGATGTTGATCCCTGCGCATACATTGGGCAATGCGGGCGGTGAGTTGTGCGATGCTACTGCTTGACATGGATTACTTTGACTCTCCGGCTTTCACATTTTCCCACAGTGTCTCCCACGCATCGAGATCCAGCGCCGACACGGCCCTGCCCTGCGCTTTTTCCATCGCCTCCATTTGCTTAAAACGCCGTTCAAATTTCCGGTTGGCATGCCGCAGAGCCGTTTCCGGCTCAATATGGGCATGGCGTGCCAGATTGGTACAGGCAAACAGTAAATCACCGATTTCCTCTTCGATGCGAGCCGTGTTATGTGCCTTCGCAACTTCTGCCTGCACCTCTTCCAGCTCTTCCTGTACTTTGGCAAATACTGGCGTAATTTCTGGCCAGTCAAAACCCACCTGTGCCGCACGTTTTTGCAATTTCACCGCCCGGGTCATAGCAGGCAGGGCCACGGCGACACCTGCTAGCGTACTGGCATCTTCCATTTTTTCAGCCCGTTCACGGGCCTTGCTGGCCTCCCAGGCCTGGGTTTGTGCTTCCGCTGTGACCACCGTGGCATCCGCAAAGACATGGGGATGACGACGCACCAGTTTATCGACAATACCGGCAGCCACCTGCTCAAAATCAAACAGCCCCTGCTCTTCGGCCAGCCGAGCGTAAAATATAACCTGAAATAGTAAATCCCCCAATTCATCACACAGCTCATCCATCTCTCCTGCTTCGATGGCCTCGGCGACTTCGTAGGCCTCCTCCAGGGTATGCGGCACAATACTGGCAAAATCCTGCACCTGATCCCACGGGCAACCCGTGTCCGGATCACGCAGAGCAACCATAATTTCGCATAATTTATCAATATTCTTCAAGCGGCTTACCCTTTTAGTGGTTGATATCCGGTACAATTTATTTTGGGCCATTTTGGCAGCATAGCCGAACCCGCAAATTGTGAGGAAAATCACGCTTTAGTTGGCCCAGTTAACGGACGATAATAACCCAGGACGGGAGTGCTTCACGAATGATTCAGGTGGCAAACATCATGAAAAAAACAAGCTGCACAGCATTGTTGCTCTGTTTATTGGTGGCATCGAGCAGCACATCGGCGGAAAAACCGGGCACATTGGCAGACGGTCAGGCCGCATTTAATGCGGGCAATTACATTCTGTCATTTTCACTCTGGTCTATTCTGGCCACGCAGGGCGACTCGGAAGCCCAAGTATTTGTAGGGCTTTCCTACGACAATGGCTGGGGTATAAAGCGCAGTGCGCAACTGGCCCGGGTTTGGTATCAAAAAGCGGCTAAAAAAAATAATACTTCCGGCCAGTATCTGCTGGGCCTCCATTTCATTCAGGGAAACAGTGACGAACGAGCTCAAGGGCTGATGTGGTTGCAGCGCGCGGCTGACAACGGCGACAGCGATGCCCGGTCATTCATCCAGAAGGGGAAAAAACGCGGCTGGTTTAAAAATATCACACCAGCTGTCACGCCAGGGCAGGAAAACTCTGCCTCACAGGCCGTAGCGCTGGTGCAACAGACAGATCAGTGACGGGAAGTGTCGGCCAGAGTCAGCGGCCGCTGAGCCTTAACAAAAACAGGGAGTCCGGCGTCGTCATCTGGTTCCCTCAGATAACGTTCAGCACGACGATCACCATCCCGGCTTGCCATACGCATCAACGCCAGACCGCGTACTGCATTCCCCTTATCCAAAGCCATCATTGCCTCCCGATAGGCGCAGGAATCAGCATAAACCTCGCTGACACTCGGCAAACTACCCACCAATACCAGTAATAGCGTTAGTATGGCCATTTTTATGGGGGTGCGCACGGGTAACCGAATGGGTGGTTTTTGAGAAAAATCAGACATCGTATTCACTCCACATAAAAAGTCTTACACCGCTCCCTGATATATGGCAGTCACACCGCTCACTGTCAAGCCCATAAAAAACCGGTAACATCGGCCAAACTGAACGACAATGACAGGATTATCCTTATATGCAACTTGTACTCGCCTCCACTTCCCCCTTCCGACGCTCCCTGTTGGAACGCCTGGGATTAGCATTTGAAACCGTTGCACCGAATATCGATGAAACCCCGCTGAAAAATGAAACACCCAACGCGCTGGTGGCCCGGTTATCCGAAGCCAAGGCTCGCGCAATGGCAGCGCAATTTTCTGATGCATTAATCATCGGCTCGGATCAGGTAGCTGTACTGGACAATCAGATGTTAGGCAAACCCGGTAATCACGAAAATGCAGTGCGGCAATTGCGAGCGGCCAGTGGTCGCCGGGTAAACTTTCTGACCGGCCTGTGTCTGTTAAACAGCAAAACCAGGAATTGCCACGTCACCGTAGTACCGTTTTCAGTGGTATTTCGCCCGCTCAGTGAAACACAAATCGAACAGTATTTGTTACGCGACACACCTTACCAATGTGCGGGCAGTTTCAAGTCCGAAAGTCTGGGCATCAGCCTGTTTGAAAAAATGGAAGGCCATGATCCCAATGCACTTATCGGTTTGCCACTCATTGAATTAACAACGCTGTTGGCCGCAGAAGGCATGGATGTGTTGGTGTCATAAAGAAAATCCGATAAGGAATGGGCACGCAATAATTTCCCGGTTTAGCGCCCGGATTTAGTTCGTATTCGTTCGTTCTGATTGAACAAAAGTGCAGGAATAGTCGTTCTATTTCGAGCTTTTGTGATGAAGTCGGGATGCTAAACAGGGAAATTATTGCGTGCCCATTCCTAATCAAATCGAAAATTGAAACGGGCTCTGTATGTATTCCTGGGCGTGCTAAAATGGCGCTCGTTCAGTACTTTTGACGCAGTCATCAGGCAAACCAAAGGTAAGCTGAGTAGTAACACCGACGATATACCCATAGCGATTGAGATTTAGGCCTGACTGCACGCCCTATTGATTCCATGGCGGCGTTAAAATGTCTTGCAATAGAACGACTATTCCGCGTCATTCACATTCAGACCTAAATCCCAAACGCTATGGGCATATGAAAAAAACAGACCGACAATGGAATATAAATGATTTCTCCGACGATTAATTTTCGTATCTTACTGCTTGCGGTGCTTCCCGCTACCATAATTTCCATTGTTTTTTTCAGTTATTTTATCAAACAACAGATTGATGACATAGAAGCCAACATTGCTGACAAAGGCAATGCCCTGGCTAGGCATTTGGCATCCGCCAGCGAATATGGCCTGTCTTCAGGAAACATGGTGATTCTTTCATCTTTGATTGAATCTGCATTTACCAAAAATGACGTTGTTTCCATCACCATTACCAATAACCAGGGTGACCCGCTGATACAAAAGCCCAGAAACAAACCTCTGTCCACCAGCACACCAAAAGGCGCACACAAGCGTATTTTCAATCAGCCGATTATTCAACGCACTGTGGATCTCAATGATTTTGAAAACACCGGTGCCAATACGCCACCGATGATTGGCTGGATAATCGTTGAAGTCTCCAATGAGACTGCACGGCAAAAAAAACAGGATGCCATCCTTCATACATTATCAATCACCCTGTTGACGCTTGTCAGTAGTATTTTTCTGACTCTGCGGATCAGTCGCTATATCACTGAATCCATTTCATCCCTGAGCAATACTGTTAGTGAAATCGAGAATGGCAATCTGAATGATGTTCATTTTAATCTGAAAGAATGTATCGAAGACATATTGATATATAGCGCACTTTCCGCTCACGAAAAAGGAATTGAAATTTCTGCGTTATATTATGATGACACGCCTAAAGAGTTATTCGGCACTATGGACTGCATACGTCAGGTTCTTATTAACCTTATTGGTAATGCCATAAAATTTTCTGACGCAGGAACAATAATGATTCGCACCATGCTGGAATCACAAAAAAACGAGATGGTGCAAATAAAAATCAGCATTACCGATCAGAGAACCCGTATTTCAGAAAAAGATAAAACCGTTCTTTCCAGTGCATTCAGCCAAATGGGTGACAGCAATACCCACCAGTACGATGACATTGGATTGGAGCTGAATCTGGCCATTTCCAAATCACTCACCGAGGCCATGCACGGTAAAACCGGTGTTGAAATTGATGAGGATAAAAGTACCACATTCTGGTTTACATTTCCGTGTCAATCCAAAGATGCATCTAAACTGATTGGCAAGAGCGCAGATTTGCCATACGCCAATAAATCAATCACATTATATGATGCCAATGAACTCACTCGGATTTCACTGACTCACGCCTTGCAACATCTCGGTTTTGACGTCACAGAATGTCTGAATATAGAAAACTTATGTGCTCCATCAGAGACATTCAGCATGCCGGACATTTGCGTGCTCAGTATCAATAGTCACGAAGCAACTGAAGCCGCAACCCAGGAATTTCTGGAAAAACATCGGAATTATGCGCACTCAAAAATACTGGTTATCGTTAGCAAATCAGACCCGTTAACATTAAAAACATTGCGTAACTGGGGGGCAGATGCTTGTTTGAGCAAGCCATTTCGTCAGACTGATTTAGAGGAAAAACTGGTCACTATTTTTCGCAGCCCGAAAAATTTTTATAAGCCAAAAACCAGAGCAATGCATCAACCAAAAACGTTTACACGCCTGGATGGCCTGAATATCCTCATCGCAGAAGACAATGCGATCAATGCCACATTGATCGAGACTATCCTGTGTAATTCCGGAGCAATACCTCATATTGTTGATAATGGAAAAAAAGCCGTCACCGCTTTTAACCGCGAAGATAAATTTGATCTCATCCTGATGGATATTCACATGCCGGAAATGAACGGTGTGGATACTGCGCGAAAAATACGTGAAATCGAGCCTCCTTCAACACGTATTGCCATCATCGGTTTAACCGCCGCAAGCCAAAACAGAAATGGACCACTATCTCAAAACCCGGACTTCGATGAAATTCTGGAAAAACCCATCGCCATCAATATACTTCTGAGTGCAATTACCTACTGGACACAGACACACAAACCATCCAGGAGTCATCAATACACAAATCATAAATCCACAGGCGACTTTGGCATCGACAAAAACTTGTCGCTGACCTTGAATGACATGTTATTACACGAGTTGCCTGAGACAAAGAAAAAATTGCAGACCGCTTTTGATTCAACAAATCTTGATATTCTTCATCATGAAATTCACCGCTTGCTGGGCGGCATGGCGTATTGTAACTTCCCCGAACTGTATCAACTGACACGACAATACCAAGTAAGCCTTAAAACCGATAAAAATACAATGAGCGAAAATTTTCAAAAAATGATCGCAGAGATGGAGTATTTGCTCACCACCAGGAATCCGTAGAAAGGCATAAATGCCGAAAATTTCAATCGCTATGAGTATAGTTTTACCCACACACACAAGTTATCATCGTCAGAATTTCTGATCGTCATTTCCGGGTTTGACAAAAGGCTCCTGCGAATAACAGGCAAAATAGACAATGTGGCTTAAATCTTTTCTAAGTAATCATGTGCTGGCCAACACTACATTTGTGGTGGTGCTGTTGATTGGCATACTCAGTTATCTTCAGTTACCTCGCGCACAGGATCCGGAGGTTAATTTCAACTGGATCAGTATTATCACTGCGTTACCCGGCGCCTCAACAGAAGACGTGGAAAAACTGATCACCGATCCACTGGAAGATGCCATTCGCAAAGTGCAGGACATCAAGTTTGTTTCCAGCACCAGTCGGGAGGGCATTGCCGATATTCTGGTACGCTTTGAAGATATCAGTGAACGTCTGTTCGACAAACGCATTAATGATTTACGCCGTGAAATTCAAAACAAGGCCAATGCCGAATTACCGGATGAAGCCATAGACCCGGTGATATTGGAGATCACCACATCCAATAATTTCCCCACCGCCACGCTCATTCTCACCGGCAAGGCCAATGATGAGTTATTGCGCAAAACCGCGTTCAATGTGCGCAAGGATCTGGAACGCATTAGCGGTGTCAACAGTGTTATTGAAGCCGGATTAACTGACCCCGAACTCAACGTCGCCTTTGACCCGTCTGCCTTGCGTGAAAGAGGTATTTCTCCCATACAACTGGCCAACACGGTGCGCCGTTATTTTCGTGACGTGGTCGCAGGTGATATGCAGATTGGCCAACAATCATGGATCGTGCGTGTCGTCGGCACTGATGCTGACCCCGGTTATCTGGCGAACCTGCCCATTACCGGCACCGAACAAAACATTATTATCGGTGACGTGGCAGAGGTCAGTTGGAGCCATGACAAATTCAACAAATTATCGCGCTACAACAATCAGCCCGGTGTCACTCTTGCAGTGACCAAACAGGCCACGGCCAATATTCTTGATCTGGTTGCACAGATCAACCAATACCTTGAACAGAAAAACACCGTGCTGGCCGCAGCAGGTTTAAAGCTCACGTTACTGAATGATCAGACTGAAAGCACGCGTGAGGCCATCAATATTATGCAGGGTAATGCCTTGCTCGGTCTCCTGCTGGTGGCATTGATCACCTGGATATTCCTTGGCGCACATATCGCTTTTTTTATCGGCATCGGTATTCCTTTCACCCTGGCCGGTACCTTTTGGCTACTCAGTGTCACCGGGCAAACACTGAACCAGAATATTTTACTCGGCGTCGTCATCGTGCTGGGTATGTTGGTCGATGATGCAGTGGTGGTGGTAGAGGCCATTTACTATCGCATTCAACGCGGCGCACAAAGTATGCAGGCGGCCATTGATGCCCTTGAAAGAAGTCTTTACCCCGGTAACCGCCTCAGTGGCCACCACCATGGCAGCCTTTCTGCCGTTAATGTTAATGCCGGGCATCGTCGGAAAATTCATGTTCACCGTGCCCTTTGTGGTATCTGTGGCATTGCTCATCAGCCTGATTCAAGCGTACTGGATGTTGCCCGTGCATATTTCTATGACCCACCTTGATATGTCGTCACCCGGTAAACTGCAATGCTGGCGTACACGCTTCCTCCATAAACTGCGCCTCAAATATAGTAAGCTACTGGTGTGGGTATTGCGCAGACCCAAACGTTCTCTGACCGTCGTACTGACACTGTTTCTGGCGGCAATAAGCGCCATTGGCAGTGGTATGGGATCCCATGCGCACCTTTTACATCAACGTGGAAATGCCACCTGGTAGCACTCTACAAAACACGCTTGACACGGTGGATGCCATCGCCAACAAGGCACTCGCCCACCTGAACAACAATGAAACGCGCGCCGTCAGTGCCACTGCCGGGCAAATGTTTACCGAAGTCGCCCCATTTTTTGGTGACAACTATGGACAGGTCTTTGTCAGCCTGAACCCAAAAACTGATGACATGCGCAACGTCAGTGACGTCATTGAATCCATGCGTGCCGATGTGATGGCCACCGCAGATCCACGCCTGATCACTTTTTTCAAACTCACCAAAGGACCACCGGTCACCAAGGCTGTCAGCATTAAAGTGCGTGGTGATAATTTTGTGGAACTACGCGCAGCCACTGATGCCTTGCGAGATATCCTCACGAATATTCCTGAAGTGATGGACATCACCGACAACGACAGTCCCGGCAAGCACGAACTTAAACTGCAACTGGACAGCGATGCCGTACGCCGTAGCGGACTCAATCCGGCGGATGTCAGCAATACTATACGTCTGCTGTTTGATGGTGATGTAGTGGCTTCCATGCAATACGAATCAGAACGTGTGGAAGTGCGTGTACAGGCAAAACGCACCAACCTGCACAGTATTGATCAGCTATTAGAAATACCGCTGACCCTGCCACAGGGTGGTGAAATAATGTTAGGTCAGCTAGTGACTGCAGAAACCGGACTCAGTCGCAGCAACATCCGTCACTATAACTTCCGTCGTGCCATCACCGTGGAAGCGGATATCGACAAACAAAAAATCAACACGCTTCAGGCAAACAACCGAGTGATGGAAGGTTGGGAAAAAATCCGCCTGCAACACCCCAATGTTGACTTGGACTATTCCGGTGAACTGGCTGACATTCAGGAGAGCCTGGATTCCATGCTGGTGTTATTCCTGTTTGGCCTTGGGCTGATTTATCTGATCATCGGCACCCAGTTTAAAAGCTACTGGCAGCCATTCATGATTTTGGCCACCGTGCCATTAGCTTTCACCGGTGTCACCTTCGGCCTGCTGACTACCGGCAATCCGTTGAGCATGTTCACGATGTATGGCGTGATAGCGCTAGTCGGCATTGCGGTGAATGCCGCCATCGTGATGATTCACGCTGCCAACCAGCGGCTGAAAGCTGGCATGAGCGTATTGCATGCAACAATTTATGCAGCGCGTCGCCGCGTGGTACCTGTCATCATTACCTCGCTGACCACGATTGCCGGACTGTTTTCACTGGCTGTCGGACTGGCCGGTGAATCCCTGATCTGGGGACCCGTGGCCTCAGCCATTGTGTGGGGGCTGGCCTTTTCCACCGTGTTGACACTTTTTGTTATACCTTTATTATATCGTGCGTTTATGCGGGAATCTCGCTCACAGGATTCAGGCTGAAAATAAGGAATGGGCACGCAATAACTTCCCGGTTTAGCGCCCGGATTTAGTCCGTATTGGTTCGTTCTGATTGACGATTGCATGGATGCAGGAGGTAGAGCACCAACAGTAGGCGCTTTAGGCGACGCAGGAGCAGTTGCCGAACAAAAGTGCAGGAATAGTCGTTCTATTTCGAGCTTTTGTGATTGAAGAACGGGCGAAGTCAGGATGCTAAACCGGGAAATTATTGCGTGCCCATTCCTAACCCTCTCGCAGCGAAAAAAACATTGACGACACCCTCTTTAATTTGGTCACAGAGCGCGCCGTTTGACAAAAATATCATATTGCGCATACTAAAGGGCTTACTGTTAATCAAGTATCACATTTCAAACCTAACTAGGGAGTACACAATGAAAAAAACGTTAATTGCTGCTTTATTGATCACCCCAATGGCTGCTGGCATGCGGTACTCTCTCACAGATACTCGCCGTCACGACTAACGGCACCTCAGGCAACCAGACCTTCGGTATTACCTCTGGCAACGCCGCATATTGCCCGATACACAATCGCCCTCCAAGCTTGTATTCGTGCCGATGGTGGTGGTTTGGCAATACGCCCGACCCGGAACATTCTGGCGTTCGGCCTTTTAAACATCGGAATGGATGCCCATTCACAACTCAAAAAT
>QIGJ01000030.1 GCA_003229995.1 Gammaproteobacteria bacterium
TGCGCAATAGCATTCATTAATTGACCGCCGATATCCAGTCCGACAAACATCAGTCTCAAGGTTTTGAGACGTGGGGCGACTTGTGCGCAGATCCAACGGTCATGCTCACTAAGCTCAACACCAACACCGGTACCACCCACGGCCAGATTGCCGCGCGTCTCGCCTTTGGCGGGCACGCGTGCCAGCGGGTAAGGAATGGGTTCACCGTCTACTAGCAAAATACGCTTGTCACCTGTGCTGATTTCGGGAATATACCGTTGGGCCATGGCATACTGGCGGCCATGTTCTGTTAGCGTTTCAAAAATTACACTGACATTGGGATCATCGACCATTTCCAGATATTGTACGGTCCAGCCACGCGCCTGTGCTGCCAGCGCCATGGCAAGGTTGGTGTCTTTTTGTGGTTTGATAGCCGCGATAGGGTTCATCAATAAAGCGAGTGTCGTCATTGAATTCCTTGAGATCTATTCCCCGGCGTTTGTGGAAGGAGTTTTTATTGTTAACCTTCTGGTCAAAAAGTGACCATTTTTATTCCGAAAATAAACGATAAACGGTTATTGTGATTGGCAAATGCCGTTTTCCACAAAAATTTGATGGACCCTTTTAAGTATCCGTAGCCTCGGCCGATAGTTTGCATGAGCTGCCCGCCTTGCCAATATAGCTTTGAGTGGCAGGCACTTATGGATTGTACTTGAATAATGTGATAAATAAATGGGACGATGCCTTTGATTTAACAGGCGAGTTTCCGGTAGTGCATTTTATCAACGCAACGCGCGCATAAAGTGCCTGACCAGGAACCATTAATTTCCCGTCAACCCTTAAGGGGTGCGATAATGGAAGTCAGCCTGCAAATGGTGTTTCCCTTACCATTAAGTTTTTACAATAAATTTTCTGGGTTTAGACGGCGCGACCAAGACAGAGTGCCCTGGACTCATGAGAGACTACAACCCAATCATTAGAGGTGGAGTGGTGCCGAGCGATACAGAAGAAACCAGCCTGGAAGGCGTCAAAGTGATGGTCATTGATGATAGCAAAACCATCCGCCGTACTGCAGAAACCCTGCTGAAAAAAGCGGGCTGTGCTGTGGTTACTGCGACGGATGGTTTTGAGGCCTTGGCAAAAATTACCGACCAGAACCCGGATGTCATTTTTGTTGATATCATGATGCCGCGTCTGGATGGTTATCAAACTTGCGCATTGATCAAAAAAAACCATAACTACAAAAATACCCCTGTGATTTTGTTAACCAGCAAAGACGGCCTGTTTGACCGGGCTCGTGGACGCATCGTCGGTTCTGACCGTTATCTGACAAAGCCCTTTACCAAAGATGAGTTATTAAACGCCATAAAAGAACATTTGGCGGCGGAACATCAATAACATGCAAGGGTTATTACTTTTTGTTTCGCTTTGCATATTCAACTAAATATTAAAATCCGGAGAGGTACATTCCATGGCAAACATCCTGATCGTAGATGATTCACCCACTGAAATTCATGTATTGACTTCCATGTTGGAAAAACATGGCTTTTCCATTGCGACGGCCAGTTGTGGTGAAGAGGGCGTGGACAAAGCCAAGACAGGTAAACCTGACCTGATTATTATGGATGTAGTGATGCCGGGCATGAATGGTTTTCAGGCCGCGCGCCAGATTTCCTCAGATTCAGAAACCAGTGACATCCCGATTATTATTGTCAGTACCAAAGATCAGGAAACGGATAAAATGTGGGGTCTGCGCCAGGGCGCAAAAGATTATGTGACTAAACCCGCTAATGAAAAAGAACTGATCAGCAAAATCAACAGTTTGCTGGGTGTCTGATTGACCATCACGACGAATACCGGAAACGTGGATAACAAAATACACCCCTTTGACCTCCTGCAAGCGCTGGAGGAACAAAGCAAAAATAATGCAAAGGGTTTGCCGCAGCAAATTGAAACCCGCACTCTGTGGAGTGGCATCGGTTTTCGTCTTGGTGATATTGAGATGGTTGCACCACTGACCCAGGTTAACGAAATTTTGCATTTCCCACACCTGACATTGGTACCGGGTACTTTGTCGTGGATAAAGGGGCTCGCTAACATCCGCGGCACGTTGTTGCCGATTGTGGATTTACAACATTATCTGGGACAGTCTGCTATTCATTTGCAGCAACAGTCACGCATTCTGGTCATTAACCAGGGTGAATTGATTGTAGGGTTGGTGGTTGATGAAGTCATTGGTTTGCGCCATTTTGATCCAGAAGACCGGGTAACGCGCATTCGGAAAATGAACCCGGCAATGAAAACACATATTCGTGGCGCATTCAAACAAAATGAAAAAATCTGGCATTTGTTTGATATGTCCACACTGATTGAAGACCCACAGTTTTATAAAGTCGCGGTTTAACAGTACACGCAACGATAAATTAAAATTACACTACCTATAACACACACAGCCTCATACTGAACGCCAAAATTTATGGGGCCCAGGAGCCGAGCACGATGAAAACAGCATCTGATTCAAAATTTTCCGCAGACACAGGCTTACTGCTATTGGGTGGGACGCTCCTGGTCCTGTTGGCACTGGCCGCTGCAACATTCTTTTACGTAGGTACACAAACTGATTACGATAAAGAATACATCAGTCTGGCGGGTGAGCAGCGTGTTCTTTCACAAAGTATTGTGAAAAATTCGGTGGAATCAGCCAGTGCCACGGTATCGGCATTCCGGCTTTTAAAGCAGGCCCGTAATCAATTTGAAAACAACTTTAACCTGTTACGTGAGGGGAATCCTGAAACCGCCTTACCGCCTTCTCCAGAAACAGCGCAGGATAATTTGGCGGCAGTCGAAGCACTCTGGAAAATTTTTGGCAAAAATGCGGACACTGTTCTACGCGCCGAAGGCACGATTCGCATGTTGAGTGAATTTGTTGGGGCGGTGAATGAAACCATGCCCAACTTGTTGGCGCTTTCTGACGAAGTGGTCAGCTTGATGATTGAAACCGGTGCGAATTCCAGTCAGGTTTACATTGCCAGTCGCCAACTTATGCTGGTGCCACGTATTTCAGTTAATGCGAACAAGGTGCTGGCAGGTGGTGCAGGATCCTCTGCGGCTGCCGAACGTTTTGGTCGTGATGCAGCGTTGTTTGGTCGGGTACTGGACGGCATGTTAAAAGGTAATCGTAAAATGAATGTACGCCGGGTGTCTGACCCGGATGCGCGTGAAAAACTGAGAGAAGTGGCGGAGCAATTTGAAACGGTTCATGAATTAGTTGGACGTATTCTTGAGCAAACCCCGGCACTGTTCGAGGCACAAAAAGCGTCAAGTGATATGGCGGCAAAAAGTGAGGCCTTACTCAACACGACCACGGAATTACGGAATACCTATACCCGGTTAGGTAATGAACGCTTTGTCAACAATACTACCGGTAATCTGTTGAGTGCGGTCGCGTTATTTATTCTTATCTGGCTGGGTGTTAAAATACAGACAGATACCCGTAAGCGTTTGATAGTAACGGGGCAACAAAACAAACAAAATCAGGACGCCATCATGCGGCTCCTGGATGAAATTGGCGATCTCGCCAATGGTGATCTCACGACCTCCGCTACGGTGACAGAAGATATTACTGGTGCCATTGCAGATGCCATTAACTATACCATTGATCAGTTGCGTCGATTAGTATCGACTATTAACGAAACGACGGTGCAGGTATCCTCTGCCGCACAGGAAACGCAGGCCACGGCCATGCATCTTGCCGAAGCCAGTGACCACCAGGCGGAACAGATAACCGCTGCGTCTGCTGCCATTAACGAAATGGCCATTTCCATCGATACGGTATCCGGTAATGCCACTGAATCTTCTGAAGTGGCAACGCGCTCTGTGGATATTGCGAAAAAAGGGGCTACCGCTGTACAGGATACCATTCGGGGTATGGACACGATTCGTGAACAGATCCAGGAAACCTCAAAACGTATCAAGCGCCTGGGTGAAAGCTCGCAGGAAATCGGTGATATGGTTGAGCTGATCAACGACATTGCTGACCAAACCAACATCCTCGCGTTGAATGCTGCGATACAGGCTGCTATGGCCGGTGAGTCGGGCCGTGGTTTTGCGGTGGTTGCCGATGAAGTGCAACGACTTGCTGAAAAATCCACTGACGCGACACGACAGATCGAGGCTTTGGTGAAAACCATCCAGTCCGATACCAACGAAGCGGTTGCCTCCATGGAGCAATCCACGACGCAAGTGGTGGAAGGAGCCAAACTTGCACTCAATGCGGGTGACTCACTGGCAGAAATTGAAGGGGTGTCAACCCATCTGGCCGATCTTACCACATCCATTTCCGACTCTGCACAGCAACAGGCTACGGCTGCTTCCAGTATTTCGGAAAGTATGAACGTCATTCAGGAAGTCACTACGCAGACATCGGCGGGCACCAATGAAACATCAGCGTCCATCGGTAATCTGGCAGACTTGTCGAACGAGCTACGTAAATCTGTAGCCGGCTTCAAATTGCCTGATTAAACAGCATCAACAGTTTACGACTTGTTCTGATTAAACCGTGACGTTTTGTATGAAACCGAATATGGAATATCTGCCTGGTTACGAAGAGCTGGTGGTCAAACGCCTGCCGCAAATGGAACCTGAGCAGTTCCGACAATGGGCTGCTTTGTTGAAAAAACGCACTGGCATGCGCTTACTCGATAATCGCATTTCATTTTTGGTCACTAACCTTGGCATGCGCATGCGTGAGTTGGGTATTAATAATTTCCAGACCTATTTTGACTATGTGCAAAATGGGCGTGAAGGCGCGATTGAGTGGAATCAGCTGGTGCATCATCTTACCGTGCATGAAACCCGTTTTTTACGGCAGGAAAGTGTGCTTGCGCTGATTTGTGAAAAATACCTGCCCACCCGACATGATGAATGTGTGGCTTCACCGGTTACCATTAACGTCTGGAGTGTGGGCTGTTCCACAGGTGAAGAGCCTTATAGTATTGCCATGGCGATTGATAACCATATGCGGCAACTCAACTGTCAATATTATCTGGGTGTTACCGCCAGTGACATCAGCCGTAGCGCTTTGGCGCATGGATGCAAGGGTATTTATACCCGTCAGCAAATTAAAGCCATAGAACCTAAATGGCGCAATAATTATTTTACCGTCACCGAAGATGACAAGTTTCAGGTTAATGAAGAGCTGCGAAAACGTGTTTGCTTTAATCATTTGAATATTCTTGATATTGGTGCAGCACCCATTGGCATGATGGATATCATTGTCTGTCAAAATCTGTTGATTTATTTTGATAAAGAGCAACGTGTTGATATTGCCAATACCCTGGCCGACTATTTGCAGCCCGACGGCCTGTTAATACTCGGTGTTGGTGAATTGCTGAATTGGACGCACCCCGATATCACACGATTTACTTACGCAAACACCTTGGCCTTCAAACGCCAACAAAACATTCTTGATGGCCACGACGGTCTCGACGCATAGGCGCGCAAAATCATATGGGTGAACAACTCGATTATACCACACTGACGTGGGTCAAAGATGAAATCCAAGAAAGCCTGAATCAAACACATCAGGCGCTGGAAGCGTTTATCGAAGACACCAGTGACACGACGCAAATCCGTTTTTGTGCAACCTACCTGCATCAGATTTACGGGACCCTGCAAATGGTGGAAATCTACGGCGCAGCATTGCTCGCCGAAGAGATGGAAAAAGTCGCCAATGCTTTGCTCAACGGACAAATTGCTCAACAGCAGGATGCTTTTGAGGTATTGATTCGCGCCACGCTGCAATTGCCGGCTTATCTTGAACGCCTGGAAAATGGTCACCCCGATTTACCAGCGGTGTTGACACCTTTGCTGAACGATATGCGCGCGGCACGGGGTGAACCACTGCTCAGTGAAAATGCTTTCTTTTCGCCTGATTTAGAGATATTGCCGCCCGAAAAACGGCTTGTTCCTGGGAAAAGTTATCCCGAAATACAAGCCTATGCAAAAAAATTGCGGCCTATTTATCAAATTTCATTGTTGGGTGTGTTGCGTGACAAAGACCCTGTTGGCAGTCTGAAAAAGATGGCCGCAGTGCTACGTGAATTACAAAATGCCTGTCATTCCACTGCGGCTCAGCGCCTTTGGTGGGTCGTGGGAGGGATTATTGAATCGCTCATCGATCAAGGCCTGCAAAACAGCTTTGCGCTAAAAATGTTACTGGGCCAGGTTGATCAGGAAATCAGGTGTCTGATCAAAGAGGGTGAATCTGCGATTGAAACCACGGGACCTTCGGACCTGATTAAAAACTGTCTTTATTACACGGCGACTGCTACATCGACAGGTCCGCGTGTTACCACGTTGAAACAGGTATTCAATCTCGAACAATTATTGCCCTATAGTGGTTCAATGGAACAGGCTGCGGATGAGCTCAAGGGCTCAACCGCTGATATTATGGACAGTGTTTCCGCTGTACTTAAAGATGATTTGTTGCACGTAAAAGATCAGCTGGATATTTTTGTACGCAATACTGAACGTGAAATCAGTGAATTGTCACCATTAGCTGAAAATCTGGCACGTACCGCTGATACTCTGGCCATGCTCAGCCTGGGTGATTTACGCAGAGTGATACAGGGTCAGGTTACACATCTCCAACAACTTGTTGAAAAAGGTGAAGACCCCGCCGATGCTGATTTAATGGAAGTCGCGAGCGCATTACTTTATGTTGAATCTTCGCTGGATCATTTAAAAGAAAGCCATCAAACACACACTGAAACCGATGCACCGGATCTTACCATCAACGACGATACAGATTCGCCTGAAGTGTTGTTGCCACGCACCGAACAAGTGCAAATAACCAATCTGGTCATTAAAGAAGCCAAGTCCGTACTTGCTGATGTTAAAGAAGGTTTTAATACCTTTGCGGTTGAGCCTAACCAGTTTGATGTGATTGCCGAAGTGCCCGCAAAGCTTGCACAAATTCAGGGTGCACTGGCGGTAATGAATCTTGAACGTGCGGCAAAATTATTGGGTGCTGCCAATGCCTTTATTCGTGAGGATGTGATTGCTGCGCAGGTTCATCCTGATTCTGCAAAACTCGACAATCTCGCCGATGCCATTACCAGTATCGAATATTATCTGGAAGCCATTGAGGAAGGTCGTGGCCAGCCCGAAGATGTGCTGGCGGTCGCAGAAATCAGTGTGGAACAATTAGGCCACCCTGTTGAATCTGTTTCCGCACTTATTAATGTTGAAACAGATATTTTTCCGATTGGAAAAAAGCCTTCGGGTTCAGTCCCTGCGACTGAACCAGAAATCACTATAACTGATAATCCCAATCAAATACAGAAACAGGTGGTGGACGCAGCATTTCCTAATGCCTCTAGTGAGACAACGCAAGAAATTATCACCCCTGGAGAGTTTGCACCGGAAAGTCCGCTAGCAACGGAGGCACCGGTCGAAGTTGAAGAATATCAGGAAGAAAATATCGATGAAGAAATTCTCGAAATTTTCGTGGAAGAAGCCGACGAAGTGCTCGGCACTATGACAGATTGTCTGCATGCCTGGCGCGCCAATAACGATGATACAAAATCATTGGAAACCCTGCGTCGTT
>QIGJ01000119.1 GCA_003229995.1 Gammaproteobacteria bacterium
TCTTCGCCCGTTCTTCAATCACAAAAGCTCGAAATAGAACGACTATTCCTGCACTTTTGTTCAATCAGAACGAACGAATACGAACTAAATCTGGGCGCTAAACCGGGAAGTTATTGCGTGCCCATTCCTTAGCGCTTAATTCATATTTAAACACGGTAATATAAATATTCACATCATTTATCCACTGGTGCGGTATCTCCATGTGGGTGGTTTTGTTGACTTATGGCGCATGAGGTGTCTGAAAAATTACTGATGTTTGTACCGAAATGCATAATACATCACCGGAATTACCACTAAGGTCAGTAGCGTTGAAACCAGAATGCCAAAAATCAGCGAAATAGCCAGACCACTGAAAATAGGGTCATCAAGAATAAACAGCGCCCCCAACATGGCAGCTAGGCCAGTGAGTACAATAGGTTTGGCACGCACCGCACCCGCACGCAGCACGGCCGTTTCAAGCGCCACCCCTGCGGCGACCTGTTGCTGAATAAAGTCCACGAGTAAAATAGAATTACGCACAATAATGCCCATCAGTGCAATCATGCCAATCATTGAAGTCGCGGTATAGTGTGCGCCCAGCAATGCATGCCCCGGCATTACGCCAATAATGGTCAACGGAATCGGTGCCATGATAATCAATGGCACAAGGTAAGAACGAAACTGTGCCACAACCAGTAAATAAATTAATATAATGCCGACACCATAGGCAATACCCATGTCACGAAAGGTTTCAAATGTGATCTGCCATTCACCATCCCATTTTAGGCTGTATTCATAGGGGTTTTCAGGTTGTACAAAGAAATATTGTGTCAATGCGCCAGTAGCTGTCCGAGTGTGTTCATCCAGTTGCGCGGCAATTTCAAACATGCCGTATAACGGACTATCCAGTTTGCCCGCCAGATCACCGGTGACAAACACCACCGGTAACAGGTCTTTGTGATAAATTGCCTGCTCACGGGTGCTGTGCTCTATCGTCACCACATCGGACAGGGAGACCAGCGCATCTGTTTTTTCGCTGATGTTTTCATGTACGTCTGCCCGCAATTTCAGCGACATCAATGAGGCAATTGTCCCTTTATCAGCCACGCTGAATTCGATACGTATCGGCAGCGGATATTTTACCTGCGTACTGTGCAGATAACTGACATCTTCGCCCTCCAGCGCCATGGCAATGGCCGCTACCACATTCTGTTGAGACACACCCAATAAAGCAGCTTTGACACGATCCACTTTCATGATCAGTCTTGGCGCTTGCGCTTCCACACTGTCGTCCACATCCACTACGTCTGCTGTATTCTCAAAAACTGTGCGTACCTGCCGGGCGACCTGTCGTTGGCCGTCATAATCAATGCCGTAAATTTCTGCAACCAATGGTGCCTGCACGGGCGGGCCCGGTGGTACTTCCACCACTTTCACATTGGCACCGAGACGCCGACCAATTTTCACCAACGGCGCACGTACGGCTGCCGCGATGTCGTGACTCTTGCGCTCACGTTCATGTCTGGGTGCCAGATTGACCTGTACATCACCCACATTGGCACCTCGGCGCAAATAATACTGACGCACTAACCCGTTAAAGTTAATCGGTGAAGCCGTACCTGCATAAGCCTGATAATTTTCCACCTCTGGCACCGTCACCAGATATTGGCCTATCTCGCGCAGCACTCGTGCCGTTTCTTCCACACTGCTGCCTTCCGGCATATCCACTATCACCTGAAATTCAGATTTGTTATCAAATGGCAACATTTTCAGCACCACCAGTTTAAACACAGGCAAAGCAACGGAAATGGCAATCAGTAGCATCACGCCGCCTAACAATAACCAGCGATTCTTTCGCCCGCGGTTACCGCGTAACATCGGCCCCATAAAGCGCTGAAACAGGGCAAACAACCGACTGTTATCTTCTTCGCTCGTTGTTTCTGTGTTATCTGTCTTGCGCTGCCGTTTACGGTGCAGCAGTTTGTAAGTCATCCACGGTGTCACCACAAAAGCCACGGCCAGTGAGATCAGCATGCCCATGCTGGCATTGATGGGAATGGGGCTCATGTATGGCCCCATGAGGCCGGAAACAAAGGCCATGGGGAGCAACGCAGCAATCACGGCAAAGGTCGCCAAAATGGTCGGGCCACCCACTTCATCCACGGCCAGTGGAATGATTTCCCTCAGGTTTTTATCGCTCATTTTCATGTGACGGTGAATATTTTCCACCACCACAATAGCGTCATCCACCAAAATACCAATGGAAAAAATTAGCGCAAACAGCGACACCCGGTTAATGGTAAAGCCCCAGGCCCAGGAGGCAAACAAGGTGGCGGCCAACGTAATCACCACAGCGGCGCCCACAATAAAGGCCTCACGCAACCCTAGCGCAAACAGCACCAGTAACATCACAAAACCGGTGGCGAACACCAGTTTGCTAATCAGTTTCTGCGCCTTGTCATTGGCCGTGGCACCGTAATTACGCGTTACCGTGGCATGAATACCATCCGGAACAAACGTGCCCTTCAACTGTTCAAACCGGTTGATCACCTTGTTGGCCACATCCACCGCATTCACACCGTTTTTTTTGGCAACAGCCACTGTCACTGCTGGATAATCCCCTTGCGCATTGCCTAACCAGACATAATGCTCAGGCTGATCAGCCCCCAAACGAACCTCGGCCACATCAGACAAACGAATCGGTCGGCCATCACGCACCCCCACCACTAATGCGCCCACTTCTTGCGCGGTCGCCAGAAACTGTCCGGCATGTACCTGAATTTCCGTATTGTCTGCCACCAGTTGCCCTGCGTGTTGCGAGTGGTTGGCCATTTGCAGGGTGCGGCGTAAATCATCCAGTGCAATACCATAACCCGACAACCGTGCAGCATCCGGCAACACACGCACCACCCTGTCGGCACCACCGACAATATCAATATCCCGGGTACCCGGTACCCGCTTCAGTTCGGCTTCAATGGCGTGCGCCACCTGTTGTAACTCATAGGCACCTGTGGATGTATCTTCACTCCATAACGTCAGGGTAACAATGGGGACATCATCAATACCTTTGGGTTTGATAATGGGTTGTCCGACACCGATATTTTGAGGTAACCAATCCTGGTTAGAATAAATCGCGTTATACAGGCGCACAATGGCCTGGGTCCGGTCCTCACCCACTTCAAATTGCACCGTGAGCACCGACTGTCCCATACGGGAAACAGAATAAACGTGTTTGATACCAGAAATTTCCGAAAGAATTTGCTCGGCTGGCGTGCTGACCAGACGCTCGACTTCCTGTGCACTGGCACCCGGAAAAGCAATAAAGACATTAGCAAAAGTCACATTGATTTGTGGCTCTTCTTCACGCGGCGTCACCAGCACCGCAAACACACCCAGTAACAAACACACCAGCGCCAGCAAAGGCGTGATTTCAGAGATCAAAAAAGTATTGGCAATACGCCCGGATAAACCCAATTTTGTATTCATTCCCTATCTGGCACGCTGTGTTTTCAACAACACACCAGCCTTCAGCGGATGCAGCGCCACCTGCTCCCCGGCCTCCAGCCCCGCCAATACTTCAACCGCTTTACCCGCAGCCTCATCCGCAAACGACTGGCCAATGCGCACAGCGCGAAAACCCACCTGCCCCTGCGCATCCACCACATATACCGCCGTCACTTCACTGCGATGTACCACAGCACGGGCAGGTACCAACAAACGGGGTTTTTCACCAATCACAAAATATGCCTTGGCAAACATGCCAGGGTAAAACCCGGCAGATACAGATGGTAACTCCGCACGCACAGTAAAATTGTGGCTGGCCGCATCAGCGTAGGGATAAACCGTTATATCCTTGCTGATGACCGACTCGGTACGATCAATACTAATACGCACCTCACCATGCTGGCGCACTGCAGCAACCATTGATTGCGGCACACTCGTTGTCGCACGTAATTTTTCCAGTGAAAATCCCGTCATCAACGGCGTGCCTGGACGCACCCGCTCCCCCACATTGACATGACGCTTCACCACAATACCGGCATAAGGTGCGCGCACCACCGTGTATTCCAGTTGCTGGTGCGCCTCTTTGAGATCGGCCTCTGCGGCCTTCACCCGTTGTTCTGCCGCTTTAAGATCAGCACTACTTTTATCCAGTGCTGATCTCGCTACCAGCTTGCGGGCAAACACGGACTTTATACGAGTATGCTCGGCCTGTGCCTGGACCCGACGCGCAACCGCTTCTTTTTGTCCCGCCTCGGCACGCGCCAGCCCGGCCTGCTGTTCCTCATCGGTAAAACGCAGCAAGACCTCCTCCTGCTCGACCACATCATCCACATCAAAAAAGATTTGCGTGATACGTCCTGTGGTTTCGGCTGCCACAGTCGCCTGATGCACCGCTTCGATCAGCGCATCAGCAACAAAAATGTCCGGCTTCACCTGTTGCCCCACCGTTGCCACAACTAGCGACTCGGCGGCAAAAGCGGGCATCGATACCCATATCCACATCAGTAAAGCAACGACTCCCTGTTGCCACCGGTATCGGGACAAAATCATGCGATGTTTCACCATAACCAACACTCCCTGCAAACAATAAACGGGCTCGACCACCCCAGCCCTCAGCAAAATTAAACGAATCAATAGCGTAGCAGCTTATTTTATATTAGAAAAGTCTAATATAGAAATTGGGCTGAACTCGACATAGCCCGTATACTCGAACAAGCGTGAGACTCTTTCACCGCTTGACATGCTCGTAACAGGATTACTATGCAGACAAACAGGATTACCATGCAGACAAAACGTTTATTGCTCACAATAATGGCCGTACTGGTTATTGCCCTACTGGCAGGCTGCGCTTCCCCGTTTATGGTACAGGTCAGCGCGATTGCTGATCCCAAAGCCAGCACCGGCAACACCCGCTACATACTGCTCAACGGCATCACCGAAGAACAGAAAGACGACCTTTTTTTCCGTGAATTCAGCGCCTACTTTATCCCCATACTGGCGGAAAAAGGCTATCAACGTGTCGAATCCCGCGAAAATGCCGACATAGAAATTTTCTTTCGTTACGCTGTTTCCGAAGGTCACACCGGCATGAACACTTTCGCTCGCCCCATATACGAAACCGTTGGTGGCAACACTATCAATATCACCAGAACCCGGACAGATGACGACGGTGCAACCACCACCACGCGCAGCACCGTACACGTTCCCCTACAAACATTCTACGCTGGCACCGTTATCGAAAACCGCAGCTACACCCTGTACACCAGCAGCGCTGCACTGGAAGCCTATAAAATGAAACCGGCGGGTAAAATCCTGTGGAAAACTCTGATGAACACCACCAACGAAACCAACGACCTGCGCACCACCATGCCCATCATGGCCGCAGCTGCCGCACCCTACATCGCTGGCAACAGCGGAGCCGCAAAAAAAATTCGGCTCAAACGAGATGACCCAAGAATCCGCGCAATCAAGAAAAATGCGGGGCAGTAACAGCACGCCAATGTAAAGAACTATCGTATATCGGAGTTTGCACTGGATGGTGCCTTTGAAATTTTAGGTAAAAAATGTGCATAATCAGATAGCAGGAGGTTCCGGAAACCTCACCCTTGTTTTGACAAGCACAACATCACTTGATTTGAGGACACACCCATGAGTAATGAAACCAGTATCGATTACGGCCCGTTAACAGATTTGATGGGTACCTGGAAAGGTGACAAGGGGCTTGATGTCGCACCAGAACCGGACGGTGTCGAAAACAACCCTTATTATGAAACCATTATCTTTGAGCCCATTGGCGATGTCACCAACGCAGAGTCACAAATTTTAATGGTATTACACTATCGACAGGTGGTACGCCGCAAATCCACCGACAAGGTATTTCATGATGAAACTGGTTACTGGATGTGGGACTCACGCAACAAAACCATTATGCATTCGTTCACCATCCCTCGTGCAATTTGTGTGCTGGCAGGAGGGAAACATACCGGATTAAAAAATAAAGACGGTAGTGTGACGCTGGACGTTTCCGCCAATGTTGATGATACCCAGTGGGGTATTATTCAATCACCCTTTATGCAGGACAACGCACGTACCACAGAATTTCGGCACCACATCACCGTGGGCAATGGCAAACTATCTTATTCAGAAACCACCATCGTCGATATTTACGGAAAAATTTTTGAACACACGGATGACAATGAATTATTGTTGCAATGAATCAAAAAATACCAACCATTACCTCGATAACACCTGAACAACAGCAACAAGTTATTGAGTGCACTTCTGACCTGTTACAGCAATGCCAACACCACTTCGGGCTGGCATTTAAACCCGTTAATATCCGGTTCGATTTACGTGGTAGAAGTTCAGGTATGTATGTGCTAAAGCACAAACAACGCTATCTCCGTTTTAACCCATTTATTTTTGCAAAGTATTTTGATGACAGTCTGAAGACAACCGTTCCGCATGAAGTAGCTCACTATGTTTCGGATATTTTGTTTGGTATTAAAAATATCCGACCTCATGGAAAGGAGTGGCAGGCCATTATGCACAAGCTGGGAGTGGAGCCCAAAGTAACGGGGAATTATGATCTCTCAGGAATACCACTCAAGCGGCAACGTCGTTTTACTTATGCCTGTAACTGTATGATGCATCAGCTGACAACGGTCAGGCACAATAAAGTAACAACTGGCAAAGCGCATTACTTTTGCCAAAAATGTGATGGGCGGTTAAATCGGCAGTCACGGTAGGAACGCCGATCACTCAGTGCCCTCCCCCCATTCAGATCTCCGCAGTGAGGTTTGCTGACAATTTTCGATTGGTTAATGCCGTACTGGCTGCATTTTAGGAATGGGCACGTAATAACTTCCCTGTTTGGCGCTCAGGTTTAGTTCGTATTCGTTCATTCTGATTACCCACTCGCTCAAGCCTTGCCAGTGTTTTGGCAACTTCATTTTCGTCTTGCTGATAAAATTCAGGCGCAGTAATTTATGCCTGCAAACTGTTTTGCTCTACTCCTTGAACAGCATGGAAAATAACACTTTACTCAGAGCATTTCGGCATTTTTCCGTAACTTTGGATAAATTTTGCTCATTAGCAGCAAATTAATGAGGTGTATAGAAAAGTCAGAACGCAGGTAACCTGGGTACGAAATGTACGTTTTAGCGCTTGTATTTGACGCTTGAGTCATCGTTCGATTTTCTTTAGGCCTCTAATTTCATTAGCTCGCAGGGCAACTTTATCTTTCCAATCGCTACGACTGTGGACTAATTTTTTCGATTTTAGATATTAACGACCTTTGTTGCATACCTTGCCATCATATTCAATGCAAACAAACCACCTCCTAACTAATCCAAAACTCGGGAGAGTCAATGTGACGGATAAATACGGTATTTTGACAACCGAGATAAACACCTACCCACAACCAACTTTATTTTTGAGTAAAATTCGATGTATAATCAGAATGTTCCTGGGTACAACAATACAAAATGCAGGTTTAATTACTTTTTCTTGAGGATAAGTAATGACATAAAAATTACATTTATTTCTACCTTGCTCCAAAAACTTATAATTCAAACACAAAATAATTTAAATGAATCGAATTACAACAAAACTTCCTATCTATGCTGGTTTGAAAAACAACCATTATTCAATTATTACAAATAAAGACTTCCTTATTCCTGACTATCTAAAGCGGGAAAAACAACAATTTGACAAAAGCTGGAGAAATCTCGAAAAAGACAATTATTTAAAATACGAAAGAAGTTTCCGATATCGAAAATTTCGATATTTGTATTTATTGCCCGTCTCTGAAGAAATCATACCTTTTGCTGCTACGCCCTATTATCAGCCCCCCGAAATAAATCAATATGCCGAGGGTATTGACCGTAAATTTTATGGTATGGAAGATGAAATATGTAATAATGCTTTCCTTCTGGAATTGATAAAATTTGACTTTCTTCAATTACCCATTAAAAAACTGAAAAAATCAGAGCCCTGGTTAGTGGATATACATCAAGTGCGCATCGTAACAACAGAGGCTGAGAATGGTGAACCTACACCTGAAGGAGTCCATCATGATGAAAATGACTTTGTATGTATTCATCTAATTAAGCGTAAAAATATAACCGGTGGTATCAACGGTATTTATAGCAATAACCGAGAACTATTGAAAAACTATACGCTTACCAACAATTTGGATTCAATTATTTTATGGGATCCAAAGGTGATGCATGGAGTTACGCCCATTTATCCAAAAACCCTAAAAGAACTTGCATTTAGAGATGTTTTATTAATAGGTTTTACCCACGCCCCTAACCTGCAATCCCCGACAGGTAATACTCTTTTTGATTATAAAGAAATAAAAGAAAATATAAATCCGCCAATTCTATTCGAGCAGGTAAATTAAAAGATTTAGATGGCAACTTATACCAAAATACCCATTCTTGATTTAAAAAAAATAACTGTTGCTTATGGCATTGAGGCATTGAGCTTTGCCTCTGTTGAAGGTGGTAACGCGAATTCCAATTATTATATTCGAGCAAAAAAAGACGACTATATGCTCACCCTTGTCGAAGAAAAATCGTTACAGGAAACGCAAAGATTAGCCGCACTTCTTCGGTGGCTGGAGGAATATAATTTTATGACCTCAAAAATACATCCATCACTTGCCGGGGAAATTGTGACACAATATGCAGGAAAATCAATATTAATAAAAAAATGGGTACAGGGAAAGGTATATGAAAATATTAGTATTGATATGTTAAAGCAAATTGGTCGCACTATGGCAAAGCTACATCAAACGCCTGCACCTGACTTTTTACCTGAATTACATCCTTATGGTCTTCAGGTTTTTTTAACCGTTGTTGATAAGGGGATAGATAAAACATATGAATCCTGGCTTGCTGAACAAACTCGATTTCTTACAAAAAATTTGCCAGGAAATTTGCCATCCGGATTGATACATGGTGATCTTTTTTTTGATAATATTTTGTTTGAAGACGGTAAAATAAAAGCTATTATTGATTTTGAAGAGGCGTGCTCCTACTATTTAGTCTTTGATTTAGGCATGGGGATATTAGGACTTTGCAGAACCAATAGAAAATTTGACTGGACTAAAGTTAATGCCTTGATAAAAGGGTATGAAGAAGTACGACTTTTAGAGTCTTTGGAGAAAGAATTTTTGCCGTTTTTTATAAAATATGCTGCTGTCGCTACTTCATGGTGGCGATATTGGAAGTATAATATTCATTCGCCAAACCTTGATTTGAGCAATAAACATTGGGAAATGGTTCATGTGGCCAAGGAAATGGATGCATTGAAGATTGAAGACGTTATGACATGACTAAAATTCTACAATATCAATTGCCCCCCCTTATATACGATGCGCTAAATTATTCGACTCACAAAGGCAGGAGTATTTTATAGGTGTAGCTCTAAAAGGGGTCGTTTCTTGATATTGCATAATTTCATTGATTTTTATTTCAACCGTAGCAGCTGTTAATTTCCACCAATCGTTCCTTATTGGATGTTTTATGCGAGATCAAACAACTTTAGAGGCTTCTTCAATCAGTCTACCTGCCCTGATTCCAGTAATTCCCAGCGCGCAAAACACTGTTCCAGTTCATTACCC
>QIGJ01000278.1 GCA_003229995.1 Gammaproteobacteria bacterium
GCAGATGTTTGGCCGAGGATTCACCCATCACCCAGCGCACCGCATCAATCACGTTGGATTTACCACAGCCATTGGGACCCACCACACCAATCAGATTAGACGGCATGGGAATGGTGGTGGGATCGACAAAGGATTTAAAACCGGCGATTTTGATCTTGCTCAGACGCATTTTATTGAAGACTCTTCTGTGAGTGACTACATGGGGAAATGTGAACAGGGTGGCACGATACCGGAGCCTTGCCGATGGCACAATATGGATACGTAAAACGACCGGCAAAACCCGTGAGAATTGCCTCCAATTCGGGTATCCTGTGCGCCTGTTTATCACCCTGTTTTAGTAGCCACGAGCCAATAACATGTCCAGCCAGCCCAGTAAAGCACTTGAAACTTTCGACAATCCCAACCCGGAGCGCGACTACACTATTCGCATTGATATCCCGGAATTCACCTGTTTGTGTCCCAAAACCGGACAGCCGGACTTTGCCACTTTCAACCTCGAATACGTCGCAGATAAATCCTGTATTGAGTTGAAATCATTGAAGATGTATATGTGGTCTTTCCGTAATGAAGGTGCTTTTCACGAGGCTGTTACCAATCAGATATTAAATGACATGGTCACCGCCTGCGCGCCACGCTTCATACGCTTGAGGGGTGAATTCAATGTACGTGGCGGTATCTACACCTCCGTCATTGTTGAACATCGCGCTGATGGCTGGCAGGCAGCGGAGCGGGTTGAACTGCCGTAAATTATGAATGCTCCCTCTCTAAAAGCATTCGGGTTATTTCCGACACACTTATCGCCTCTACTCCTTCGGAAATTCGATAACGCTCTTTACCCGCATAAACAACAAATGATTTATCCGGTTGAATATCTTTTACAGCGTTATAGAACCCCTTTTTGGGTTTTGCCGAAAGCCCTCTCTTGATCTCGATAGCCCATTTCTCGGTCAGACCAGGAAATTCCAATACAAGATCAATTTCCGCGCCAGCAGATGTCCGGTAATAACTCGCCAATGTTCTGGGCGGTACAACAGAAAGAAGATTCTCAATAACAAAACCTTCCCAGCTTGCCCCTACAACAGGATGTCCAGCCAGACCGTTGTAATCCGCTATCCCTAGCAATGCATGTAATAATCCACTGTCACGTACATACACTTTTGGCGCTTTCACTAAGCGTTTACCAATATTCGTATGTAACGGACGTAGTCGTCTGACCAATAACAGATCAACCAACAAATCGACATATTTAGTGACTGTCGGTGCTGACAGTGACAATCCGGCTGCAAGACGTGAAGCATTAAGCATTGTTCCTTGACAATGCGCCAACATCGTCCATAAACGTTCCAAAGTTTCAGCCGGAATACGTGGCCCAAACTGCGGTACATCTCTTTCCAGATATGTGCGAATAAGGTCTCTACGTAATGCGAAGCTACTTTTTTCGTCTTTTGCGAGAAAATTGTCTGGAAACCCACCCTGTATCCAGAGCTTGTTCAGTGCACCCTCTTCTGCCCCTATTTCAGTTACATCAAATGGTTGCATATCGACATATCCAATACGGCCAGCCAAACTCTCACCAGATTGTCTCAGAAGGTCAATTGAAGCCGACCCAAGAATCAAGAAGCGTTTTGTTCGCCTCCCTTTCTGGCGACCTCTGTCAATGATACCCCGCAACGATTGAAATAACTCAGGAACGCGATGGATTTCATCCAGAATTACCAACCGGTCTTCAAATTGCTCTAAAAACAGCTTTGCGTCTAATAACTTCTCACGATCATCAATATCCTCCAGATCAAGATAAAGAGCATCGTTTTTCTTGCCAATCTCCTGCGCAAGCGTTGTCTTCCCAACCTGGCGTGGACCGATCAGCGCGACTGCGGCTTGCCGGTCGAGCGCTTCTATAACTTGTTGTTTTATTCTACGCGCTATCATCCTTGTATTTTGCAACCATTTTTTTTAATTTGCAAGGAGACACCTATTTTTTACCGTTGTGACTTACTCGATGGCAAAAAATACTGTGCAATGAAAATGGCTATATCCGGTTTTCTCAAAGGCCGAATGTTTATCTGGCGCTAGGGGGCGTTAACACTTAAAGTCATTTCGATTATAATTCATCAATAATTTGAATTTACCGGTGAATATATGATGAGTCGGATGACCTTAAGAGACGATCAATGGGAAAGAATAGAGCCCTTGCTTTCTGGTAGAACCAGTGACTGTGGTATTTATTAAAGCTGTGTTGTGGAAGTGAGGGGGAGAGCGACTGGCACAAACTATGAGACACCCTATTTTCATCGGCATCGACCTTGGCACTTCCGGTTGTCGCGCCATCGCCATCGACAAACAACACATTATTGTCGGTGAAACCAGCGTTACCCTCCCCGACCCCCAACGCAATGGCACCCACGTAGAACAAGATCCCCTCCTGTGGTGGAATGCTGTCTGCGATTGCCTTAACTCGCTAACTGCAATTATTGACCCACAACAAGTCTCCACCATCGCCGTAGACGGTACCTCGGCCACTCTGCTGCTCACAGACGGAAACGGCACGCCGCTCGGCTCTGCGCTGATGTACAACGACGCCCGCGCCACCACTCAGGCTGCGAGTATTGCCCGCATCGCCCCCACCAATACCGCAGCCCAAGGGCCAAGCAGTGCATTGGCCAAACTATTGTGGCTCACGGAAAATGGAATGACCGCCACAGCAAAACACGCTTGCCATCAAGCCGACTGGATCGCTGCCACACTCAACGGACATTTCCCCACAGCGGCCATCATCAGTGATTACAACAACGCGCTCAAGCTGGGGTTTGATGTTCAACAAAATATCTGGCCGGATTGGCTGAGCACACTCAAATTACCCATGAGTTTGTTGCCCAACGTCGTTGCCCCCGGCACAGTGATTGGCACTCTCTCAAAAAAAATTGCCAAACAATTCACCTTGCCTGAAAACACCCGTATCGTGGCAGGCACTACCGACAGCACCGCCTCGTTTCTGGCGACGGGCGCAAGCAACATCGGCGAAGCCGTCACTGCACTGGGTTCTACGCTGGTGATCAAGGTCATCAGCGAGCAACCCGTGTTTGCACCGGAATACGGCGTTTACAGTCAACCACTGATCAGCAACGGTCAGATGCGCTGGTTGGTCGGTGGCGCATCCAACAGCGGCGGCAGCGTTCTGAAGCAATATTTCACATTGGAACAACTCGCAAAAATGACACCACAGTTACAGCCCGACATACCCACCGGGCTGGATTATTATCCACTGCCTGCGCGTGGCGAGCGTTTTCCTGTCAATGATCCACAACTTGCCGCCCGACTCGAACCACGTCCCGTCGATGACGTGGTATTCTTTCAGGGTATGCTGGAAGGCATCGCGCACATTGAAGCAAAGGCCTACCGCCTGCTCGCCGACCTGGGCGCACCCTACCCGCTTTCGGTGCGTACCACTGGCGGCGGTGCACAAAATGCGGCATGGACAACCCTGCGAAAAAATCTACTCAACACTGATATTCAACCCGCACAGCACACCGAAGCCGCCTTTGGCGCTGCGTTGCTGGCGGCCGCAAAAACTAACGAAAAGAAGAGTTCCCCATGAGCAACCCCTTCTCCGGCATCCTGTATTTTTTTCAGGGATTACGACTGATTGCCCAGCCTGACCTGCGACGCTATGTGATGATTCCGCTGCTGATCAATATCAGCTTGTTTGGCGGGCTGATGTGGTTCGGCGCAAGCCAGTTTGAAGTTTTTATGAACTGGCTGATGCCGGAGCTACCGGCGTGGTTGCAGTGGGCGGAGTGGTTATTGTGGGCAGTATTTGCGGTATCGGCATTGCTGATTCTGTTTTTCACGTTTTCCCTGCTGGCCAACATTGTTGCTGCACCGTTTAATGGCCTGCTGGCTGAAGCGGTGGAGATTCATCTCTCCGGTGAACGCATGGACAGCGCGGGTGGCTGGCAAAAAATGCTGCGTGAAATCATACCAACCCTCATTGATGAACTGCGAAAGCTGTTGTATCTACTGATGTGGTCAGTGCCATTTTTGTTGCTGTTTTTAATTCCAGGGGTCAATCTCATTGCCCCGTTCACTTGGCTGGCTTTCAGCGCGTGGATGCTCACTGTGGAATACGCTGATTATCCCATGGGTAATCACGGTCTGCGGTCAGATGAACAAAAACAGCGGCTGGGCAACAAGCGTTTATTGTCACTGGGTTTTGGTGGTGCGGTGACGGTGGCAACAATGATTCCGGTATTTAATTTTCTGGTGATGCCAGCAGCAGT
The DNA here is from genome assembly GCA_003229995.1 of Gammaproteobacteria bacterium. GTDB lineage: Bacteria > Pseudomonadota > Gammaproteobacteria > SZUA-152 > SZUA-152 > SZUA-152. Next base: position 4,278 of record QIGJ01000278.1, read on the forward strand.
GGCCGGGGCAACGGCAATGTGGGTCAGGCAATTCAAGGATTGAACTGTGGGTTTGCCAGAGGGTTTGCCAGATCAATACCAGACCAATAAAAAGGCTCTACGGTACCGACGCGACTCCGGGCATCCCAACACATTGAGTGGGGGGTAGTCTTTTTGCACGAGACCATGCATGAGACGCCCGAGATACATCGATTTCCGTAAAGCCTTTCCGACTTATCGGGCGTTTTCACACCACCTACAGCACCGTCATTAGCTAGGACTGAGTGTTTTGCACATAGTTCATTTTTTAAACAATAAAGCCTAAAAAATTTCATAAAAAATCACACCAACATCGTCAACCATTAGACAACCACCGTGTGTTGTGGCAACACTCTTTCATCATGAAGCATGGCGACGCCGTTGTATAAGAGGGAGGAGACTATCTCATCAACGTAGCTAATAGTTGGGGTTCGCAAGCTCACCCCCAACCTACAACAAGCAGGAAAATTGGCTTAACTTAATGGCAGTGACAGTAGCGTGGGATTTGATCGGTTCAGCGCGTTCCTGTGATGTTGTCTTAGGCTGCGTGCAGGCGTTTGATCAGTGCCAGATCCAGATATTGAGATGAGCCTGCATCACCCGCCAGTACGGTAAATGGCGCATCAGGTTCACCCATTTGGTCCAGCACAATAGCTGCATCACTAAAATCACTGTCCTTGGTGTAAGCGTCCACGGTGATAATGGTTTTGAGTCCTGCACCTTGCGCCGAAAGAATACCGTTACGTGAATCCTCCAGGGCGATACAGTCCGCCGGACCCAGGCCCATTTCCTGCATAGCGTAGGCGTAAATATCCGGCGCGGGTTTTTTCGCAGGCACCACGTCGCCTGCGGCAATGACCTCAAACCAGGAGGTCGCATCCGGAGCCAAAGCATGGGTTAACAGGGCTGTTACGTTATCAGGGCTTGTGGTGGTGACGATGGCCATACGCATACCCGCAGTACGTGCTTCCTCGATCAGTCGCCGCACGCCGCTACGCAACGGCATTCCACCTTCAGCCAGAATATTCACATAATGCCCGGTTTTAGCAATGTGCAATTGTTTAATGAAGTCATCCAGATTATCAGGGCGCTGGAAGCCAGTGTTGTACTTATTAAGATAAAAGTGCATGCGCTCTTTGCCGCCGGTCACCGTCAACAATTCACCATACAATTCCGATGACCAGTGCCAATCCAGCCCGGCATCAGCAAAGGCGCGATTAAAAGCGACGAGGTGACCATCGCGTTCGGTATCTGCCAATGTACCATCCACATCAAACAAAAGTGCTTTTAACTCATTCATTTAGCGTTCTCTTATAAAGTAAAATTCTAACGATGTCTGTACCCGCAGGCCATGCCTGATGACGGGCGGTCGCACATCTTACCCCAGATTACTCCAGATCTCCTGGCAGCACGATACTCCACAATTTCAGCTTCAACACCGTCCTGCGCATTGAAAACTGGTCATAAAACATCCAGGTGAAACAATAAATTTGCGCAGCAATGCCTTCTTTGCTATAAAATGCGCCCTTAATTTTTATACTCCCTGCCCAATTTGTAATGTGTTCTGATAATGTGTGCTCTGATGAACCGGATGATCGTTACCGGCAGTAAACAGGAACAAAAGCAGGACAGAGGAGCAACTCTATGGCCGTCAAAAAGGCTGTAAAGAAAAAAGGAATAACCCGTTCAACACAGCAGGGTGCCGCCAAAAAGGCTGCACTCACCCAGGAAGCGCCGCTGAAAAAGGCCGAGACTCAAAAAGTGACTGCAAAAAAAACGACACCCCAAAAGACAACATCCAGTGCTCATAAAATGGATGACAACCACTTCACCAACTTCACCCCCTACAAGAGTAAAAAGGGTGAGGAATACATGAATGCAGAGCAGGTAGCGCATTTCCGTCACATTCTGGACGGCTGGAAACAACAGCTGATGGGCAAGGTCGATGAGACCGTGCATCATATGCAGGATGAAGCTGCAAATTTCCCGGACCCCAATGACAGGGCCAGCCAGGAATCGGAATTTGCCATGGAGCTGCGTACTCGGGACCGGGAACGCAAGCTCATCAAAAAAATCGACGAATCCATCGATGACCTAGGCGAAGATTATGGTTATTGCTCGCATTGCGGTGTGGAAATTGGCATCCGTCGCCTGGAAGCCCGTCCTACAGCCACCCAGTGCATTGATTGTAAAACCCTGAATGAAATTCGCGAAAAACAATACGGCAAATAATCGCCCTTTGCGGGTTAGGAATGGAACACAATAACGGATACAAGTGGCGCTCTGATTTAGTCCGTATTGGTTCGTTCTAATTTGACGACTGCATGGATGCAGGAGGTAGAGCAACGCAAGAGCAGTTGCCGAGCAAAAGTGCAGGAATAGTCACTCTTATTTCGAGTTTTTGCGATTGAAGAACGGGCACCACCAAAAGTAGGCGCCCTGAGGCGACAGTAGGCGCTTTAGGCGAAGACGGGCTGAAGCAGGGATGCCAAGTATAAGTTATTGTGTTCTATTCCTTAGGGAACGGTTAAATAAGGAATGATCAAAAAAATGGCCGGTCATCTTTGCAGACTGGCAGCCATATCGAGCTGATACCTCCTACAGGTTACTGCTGGCGTTGCTTGGTTTCCATTCCTAAGCCACCGCCCCTAATTCCTTCACTATTTCACTCGGCCCGGTTTCTTCTACGTCCGTCCCGGCCAGCAGATCATGCATCTGCAAACCGTTGGTGCGCACAAAAGTGCTGACATATTCAAAGGCCACTGGGTCATCATGCTCCAGTGTTTTTTGTACCAGCAGGCATTTTTTTCCCTTTACATAACAAGGGCGAACTGCGCCGTAGCGCA
>QIGJ01000384.1 GCA_003229995.1 Gammaproteobacteria bacterium
AAATTTCGCCCGGAAACATTGTGCTCAATGGTCAAATGTATGGCACCATTGTTCACTTTAATAATGGACTGACGAAAATCATTTACACCGATGGTACCTTTGAAATTTTGTAGTATTCATATACTCGTGGCGATTGAGGTTTAGGTGTCACTGCACGCCCGATTTGCTCCATGGCTGCGTTGAAATTACTTGCAATAGAGCGACTATTACGCGTCATTTCGCTTTGCCATGAAACAAATAGGACGCACATTGACACCTAAATCTCAAACGCCACGAGTATATTTAATGAAACAGTGAAGAAGTCTTCAAATGACAAGTCTTCAAATGACGGGCGATGTTTCTGCCGGAAGGTGTTTGTTGCTGGTGTGACAGAGACACATCAAATGGCACAATACCGAGGCATTCGCCCGGCAGTCGTTGTTTCAGAGTCATGATATTTTCGGTGGCACAAACCATGTCTGCACATAGCATGTTGCCAACCCAGGCGGTGTGTCGCAGGCCGTGTGCGGCAATGCTTTCTGCGGTTAACAATGCATGACTCAGGCAACCCAAACGTAAGCCCACTACATTGATGACCGACAATCCGAGCGCGGTTGCAAGATCCGCCATGGTTTCGTTTTCATTCAACGGTACCTGCCAGCCACCGGCACCTTCAACAATGACCACATCGGCCTGTGCCGCAATTTTTTCGTAAGCCCGACAAAGGGGGGCGATGCGCATGGTCACATTGTTCTGTGCAGCGGCGATATGCGGTGCAATGGCTGTTTCAAAAGCGTAGGGATTCACCATAGCGTACGGCAATTCAAGACTGGCCTGTTGCATCAGTTGCACAGCATCATCGTTGCGCAAACCCGCTAGTGTTTTTGTGCAACCCGCTGATACAGGTTTCATTGCAACGACGCTTAACCCTTGTTGTTGCAGCGCGGCCATCAGGCCCAGTGCGATGGTGGTTTTTCCCGCATCAGTGTCAGTGCCGGTGATAAAAAATCCTTTACTCATTAGCGGCGTACACCAGGATTCATCGGATTACCGGGCATGCTGACCGCGACCTCATTTTTACCGGTAACCGGTGCCCATGCATGTCCGTAAACCACCTCGTAGGTCACTGGAAGGGTGCCGTGGTCACGCAGTTTTTCGTAGGCAATGGCCATATTTTTCAAACGTGTTTTTCCAGTCAGCGTGTGGCGGCGTTCGTTGGCCATGTTGTGCGCGCCCAGGGTTTTGAGTTCACGCATCAGTTGATAAACATCGGGATAAGTGAGGGTGAAATTTTCCACGTCCATCACTGGATCAGCCAAGCCCGCGCGCAGCATGGCATCACCAAGGTCATGCATGTCGATGAAGTCATGCACATGTACAGTCTCACTGGATTCAGCATCCGCTACCTGCCAGCTTTGGCGTAATTCTTTCAATGTGTCCGGGCCAAAAGTGGAAAACATCAGTAGCCCACCAGGTTTGAGCACTCGTCGAAATTCGGCAAAGGTGTGTCCGAGATCATCACACCATTGCAAGGTCGCGTTGGAAAAAATCAGCTCGACGCCGTGGTCAGCAACAGGCAATTGTTCAGCATCAGCACAAACATAACTGTTTTTAGTTGTCAATTTGTTGAGTTGTTTATGCAGCCAACCGTTACGTTGTCGGGCGTATTGTAACATGCGGGGTGCAAGGTCCAGGGAAATGATGTGCGCTTTTCTATATTGTCTGCCCAATGCCTGCGAGCACACACCCGTACCTGCACCTACATCGAGTATGTTGTCAGGTTTAAGCCGAACCAGTTTCAGTCGTTCAAGAATGCGCTCACCGATTTCACGTTGCAATATCGCAACATCATCGTAATGCTCAGCGGCGGCATCAAAAGACTGACGCACACGCGACTTTTCCAGTTTGTGCAAGGGGTTTTGTGAAGGTGTATTGGTTATCATTCGTTGTACGGCAAAAATCAGGACAAAAAGGAGGTGAGCATTGGCAGAAACACATCCGGGTGTGACAAAAAAGGGGCATGTCCAGCATTGGGAATAATCGACAGACGGGCATTGGCAATCATCGTCCGGGTTTTTTTTGCAGCCCTGCGTCGAAATAGCGAATCATGCTCTCCGCTAATCAATAAGGTGGGGCAAGTGATTTTTGCCAGTGCGGGACGCAGGTTTGTGTGGCGCAAAATCGCCAGCCCGGCTTCTAGTGCGGCAGGTTGCGGGTTGCCATGACGAAATACCCGTTCACACAAAATGTGTTGTTGCTCGCGGGCGTGTTCACTGCCCATAGTCTGAATAGCGATAAAGCGTTTAATCGTTTGCTGATAGTTTTGTTTAAGGTCATGGGCAAAACTGTCCAGTACTTCGGCGTCAGTGCCATCAGGCCAAGTATCGTCGCGCACAAATTGCGGTGTACTGGCGACGAGCACAAGCTTGCGAATGTTATCCGGGTTATCCAGTGTCAATTGTGTGGCGATCATGCCGCCCAATGACCAGCCGACCAGCATGGCATTTTGGGGAACAAAAGCATTAATACTTGCAGCCAGGTTTTGCAGGCTGTAATCCGCGAGGCTGTCCAGACTGCGCCCGTGCCCGGGCAAGTCGAGCAGGGTGACGCGAAATTGCTTTGTCAGTGCGGGCAGAATACCTTCCCACACATCGGCATTCATTCCCCAGCCATGTAACAAGACAACATCAGGCCCGTTGCCGAGCGTTTGTGTGAAAAGATTCATGGCATCATTGTTTGTGTGCTTGCGTCCAACGCAGCCAGTAGCCGGTCAACCTGTGTCGGAGTATGGTTGGCACACAAAGTGATGCGTAACCGGGCACTGCCTTCGGGCACGGTGGGTGGACGAATGGCACTAACCAGAATTTGATGCTCTTGCAGCAAGGTTTCACTCAAGGCCATGGCCTGTTTGGTGTTGCCGACAATCAGTGGCTGAATGGGGGTTTGTGAGGCCATTAATGTTAGCCCCAATTGTTCCGCACCGCTTCGAAATTGCTGAATAAGTGTGGTGAGTTTTTCGCGCCGATCATTAGCGGCACGTAATAAGCCAAGGCTGGCGCGTGTTGCCACGGCAACGGCTGGCGGCAGAGCCGTGGTGTAAATATAACTGCGCGCCTGCTGAATCAGGGTTTCAATCAATACTTCGCTGCCCGCGACAAAGGCACCGAAAGTGCCGAAGGCTTTGCCTAGCGTGCCCATCAGTATAGGCACCTGATTTTGGTCTAATGCAAAGTGGTCTATTGTGCCGCGTCCCTGCTTGCCAATAACACCCATGCCATGAGCGTCATCCACCATCAGCCAAGCATGGTGTTGCTGCGCCGTTACGGACAGTGCAGGTAAAGGCGCGAGATCACCGTCCATGCTGAACACGCCGTCGGTGGCGATGAGTCGGCGTTGGTTGTTTGTGGTGTATTTTTGCAGATACTTGTCGAGGGAATGAACATCAGCATGTCGATAGCGTTGCAAGCGTGCGCCAGACAACAGGCCGGCATCGATCAGCGAGGCATGATTGATACGGTCTTCCAGTATGGCATCGCCTTTGCCCACCAAGCTGGTAATCACGCCCAGGTTGGCCATGTAGCCGGTGGAAAACAACAGTGCGCGCGGACGACCTGAAAAATCTGCCAGTTCTTCTTCCAAGGCATGGTGGGCATAGCTGTGGCCATTGATAAGATGCGAAGCACCGGCACCAACACCGTACTCATCAGCACCGCGTTTCAGTGCAGTAATTATGTCCGGGTGGTTGGCGAGGCCGAGATAATCATTGCTGCAAAAATTGAGCGCGTTGCCATTATTCAACGATAAACGGGAGCCCTGTGGGCCAGTCACGATACGGCGTTGACGATAGAGAGATTGTTCGCGACGTTGTTGCAATGCTGGGGCGAGGGTTTCCTCCATTGATTGTTGATTTGTCATTTTTTAATGCGTCAGCGTGGAAGTTTTGTCGGGTGGGCAGTGTTCACCCTACGATCGAGGTGAATGAATGGAACACAATAACTTATACCATTGGCATTTCGGCCTCTGTTCCAGACTCGGATCTATACTCGTGGCGATTGAGATTTAGGTGTCACTGCACGCTCTCTTTGCTGTGTTGTTGTCCTCGCAATAGAACGACTATTACTGGTCATTTCGCCTTGCCATGAAATAAATATGCCGCACATTGATACCTAAATCCCAAACGCCACGAGTATACCTCCCTCATTCCTAAGCATATTGTTAATTGGCTGCGCGACGTTGCTGGGTGTCACCACGTACCCGTAACTTCAAATCATCAAACATTTTCAGGTCATCATCCACACTGCGACCGCTGGTGGTAAGGTAATCACCGATCATTACACCGGAAGCACCCGCCATAAAAATCATCGACTGCATATCACCGAGAAACTGACGACCACCAGCAATGCGAATTTCGGCTTTGGGTAATAAATAACGAAACACGGCAATGCTTTGCAAAATTTCATAAGCCGAGAGCGGCTCGCGATCAGCCATGGGGGTGCCCTGCTGCGGGTTGAGAAAATTCAGTGGCACGGACTCCACGCCGAGGTTGCGTAATTGCACGGCCAACTCAATGCGCTGATCGAGGCTTTCACCCATACCCAGAATGCCGCCCGCACAAACACGTAATCCGGCATTACGGGCATGGCGAATGGTGTCGATATTTTCCTGATAACTGTGCGAAGTACACACGTTGTCAAAAAAACTCTCAGCAGACTCCAGGTTGTGATGATAGTTTTCCAGGCCCATACCTTTTAATTCGCTGGCCGTGCTTTCAGTGAGTACACCGAGACTGGCACAGCGACCGATGTCAGAATTCTCATTCATCGCAGAAAAATACTCGCCCAGTTTTTGGCGTTCTTTGTTGGAGCGCATGCCCCAACCCTTGGAGACCACGCCAAAGTCGCTAGCCCCCCATTTACGGGCGCGTTGCGCCTGCCGGGTCAGTTCGTTACTGTCAATGAATTCGTAGACGGGTGCACTGGTGTTTTTGTGGTGGCCACTTTGAGAGCAAAAGGAGCAGTTTTCCGAACAATTGCCGGAGCGCACATTGGAAATGGCGCAAACTTCAATTTCATCACCACGATTGGCTTTGCGAATGCGGTCGGCACCGGCCATCAGCCAGGGCAGGTAATCGTGATGCAGACTGATGAGCCACTGACCTTCAGAGGTGCTGGCTTCATCGTCATCAAGCACCCGGTGGGTAATGTCATCGATGCGTTGGTAAGTGGCGTTATCCATGGGGACTCCGGTATTGTTGGTTGTGTGGCTGAAATAAGTCGAAGGAGCATTTTAGTCGCTGGCAATGGCCTGTCAACCCGGGAGGTGGCAGAAAGTGAACAAATGGATAAAAAACGTACATGATCGAGTGGTGGCCACGCTATTGCCTCCCGTGTGCATTTTGTGCGGTGCGGCCGGTCTTGTGAACCGTCGTCGTCGCAGCGATTTATGTTTACCCTGTCTGCAATCTCTGCCTTGGATAGGATCGCAATGTGTTCGTTGCGCTTTGCCGTTGAGTATCACGACCACTGAAGCCTTGTGTGGTCGCTGTCAAACGCAGCCGCCTGCCTTTGAAGCTTGCCTGTCACCTTTTCATTATCAGGCACCACTGGATCATTTGTTACTGGATCTTAAATTCAATGGTCGACTGACGCAGGCACGCCTGTTGGGTGAACTAATGACACAGTGGCTGGTTTCTGTAGTGGACGTTCCACCCGAGCAGATTATTCCCGTACCCCTGCATGCTACGCGGCTGCGTGAGCGCGGTTTTAATCAAGCTGTGGAATTGGCGCGACCGATCGCCAGACATTTTGATGTGCCGCTGAATCTTCACGGAGTACGGCGTACACGGGCCACTCCGCCGCAGTCGGATTTATCGCGTAAAGAACGACTGAAAAATATTCGTGGTGCATTTGAAGTGATGCAACCACTGAGTGGCAACGTGGTGATCATTGATGATGTGATGACCACTGGCAGCACGGCACATGAATTGGCGGAGGCCTTGTTGAACGCAGGGGCAGAGCAGGTAGAGGTGTGGGTTTGTGCGCGAGCGTAGTGTGGGAATAGTCGTTCTATTTCGAGCTTTTGTGATTGAAGAACGGGCGAAGACGGGTTGAAGCAGGGATGTCAATTGTATAAGTTATTTCATTTCCATTCCTAAGTCCGGGCACCAAACAAGGAGGTCATTTTGTGTGCGTCCCTGATTCACCATAGGTTAAAGTTTTTTTTTGCCCGACCGTTGATAAGGAGACTTATGATACAGCCTATGAAATAACACATGAAACAACACAATATATCCAAATGTGCGATCAAAATACCGCCTGCTCTGTTTTCCTCTAGCTGGATTATCGCCAGCCTGTTTTTTATTTTTGCCGCTAGTCCCACGTTGGCTACAAGTGATAACTACCTGGATGCGTTATCCACAGAGGCTGAAGCCAGTGCTCATGTGCCAACTAACACAGGCAATATCGAGCCTTCGGAAAAACAGCTTGCGCTGGAAAAATTTCTGCAAAAAGAAAAACCTACCACCTTTAAATACTACAAAAAACTCAACCGCTGGAACAAGGCAACGGTTGTTGAGCTTTATCGTACTGACAATGCGAATACACCTGCGAAGTTTGACCAGCTGCGGAAAAAAATTCTGGATCTGTATTTTAAACGATAGCTTACAACCGCCTACTTTTCAGTAACCTGCTTAAAATGATAAAAACCACATGTACTATTTTTAGTATACTACTATGAGAAATGTACCATGAAATATATTTATTCGGCCTTTTCCATCGCTGTTATGATGGCCTTCATTATCCTGCTGATGTCTTCTAATACGCTGGCGTTGGACGTCAAAATTACACAGGATATGGCCTCCATGCCGGTACATCACGGTGATGATTTTATTAATATTCAACGTATCCAGGATCAGGATAATGTACTTGCCGGTGGTTACACAAAAACTTCGCGTAAGTGCCCACCATTTTGTATTCAACCATTGCATGTGGCTCCCGGTGTTATTACTGTGGCTGAACTGGAATTGTTGGAATTTATCGATAAAAAACTGGAAATGGGCAGTGGTCTCCTTATCGATGCGCGCACTCCGGAATGGTATCAAAAAGCCACTATCCCGGGTTCCATTAATATCCCTTTTACTCGTTTTGATCCGGAAAAATCAGTGGCGGTACTGGCCGATGTGTTACTGAAATTGAATGTACACAAAAAAGGTACAGGCGGTGGCTCTTTTATGAATAGCATCCGTCATTTTTTTAGCAGTGATGCCAATGCGGCTGACAGTCCCTGGAATTTTTCACAGGCCAAAGAGATATTATTGTATTGCAATGGCATTTGGTGCGGTCAATCACCGCACGCGATTAAGAATCTGCTCTCTTTGGTATGCAGGCTTGGCAATCATTGGGACTGACGATAGTTGTCCCGAAATAATCATTCACGTTGACAGGTATCCGAAAGGGTTCCCCCCTATTGTGCCACGGATGCATTGGAGACAAACAGGATTTCATCAAAGGTCCGGTGCAGGCTGGAGCTTTTGAAATCGCGCATGACGGCGGCATCAGTCCACTTTATTG
>QIGJ01000086.1 GCA_003229995.1 Gammaproteobacteria bacterium
TTTTGTTTGAGTATCCAGGCATTACGAAAACCGGGTAAATCAATAGGGACTGGCGATGCGTTTGTTGCCAGGGCGACGACCGTGTCCACTGCGTGTTTTATGGGATCGACGTCAACAACCTCCACATTGACGGCAAGCGTTGGCGACAGTGTGGCGGCGCTGCTTGCCGTGATGATAGTTGCGTCTGGAATTATGCTCTCCGTATTTTCTGGTGCAAGAGTGATATCAGTATCAGTATTTTTCTCAACAATTTCCTGAGAAGGCAATTCAGGCTTGTGCGCCACATCCACTATGGGAGCTTCGTCAGGTATTGTTGCTGGTGCAATCGCTGGCAGTGAGACCGGAACAGATTGACTGACGGCCAGGCATTAAATTCATCCTGAAAAAAAAGTAACGTCGCCAGCAGAACAATACCGGTCAATGTGGTAGCTGCACGTACCTTGTTAAGGTTGGAGACATTACCCTGTGCAATACCTGTCGTTGGCAGACTTTCGATGAATACATTATGTGCAAGCCGATTGATTTCGCCTGGCCAGCCAACGGACTGTTTGTGAATTTTTTGCAGCACAGCTTCGGTGAAGGGTTTGCCGCCAGCAAAGTTTGCGGCAGACAGGCGGTGCAATACGTAGTGAGTGGTGTGTGTTTGTGCAAAAGGAAGCAAGTCAATGTTATGCCGAACAATATGCGTATGCGAGCCTAACAAGGGATCATGAAAATGTTCGTCCAGCTCTCTGGTGCCAAATAATATAACGCGAAGTAATGGTTTGTTGTCTGCGTTGGTGAGCATCACCATTTCCAACACATGTTTAAGGGCCGTGACCGGTAATTGTTCGGCGTTATCGATCAATAGCACGGCTTGCAATGCTCTATGCTGCAAGGTATCAAAATGGTGTTGCATACGCTCAAACAGTTCGCTGTGCGTAGCACCCTGAAAATCCATGTTCATTTGATGAAACAACTGTTGTAGTAATTTTCGCTCATCGATGCCGCCACGGGCATCGATGCGTGCAACGATCCAGGTATCCAGTGCCTTTAGTGAATATTGTTGCAACAGAGTGGTTTTACCACTGCCGGGAGGACCAGCAACAAGCACAAGCTCATTGCCATACTGGGTAAGGTGTAAGAGGATATCCAGTTTTTGTTGGCGACCAGGCTCAGCATAAAACAGGTCATCCTCAATGGCATCCGCAAAAGGTTCCCGTGTCATGTCGTAATGCACGACATAAGATGAGGATGCGGTGCTGTTAGTTTTATACAATTTTGTGGTTGAATGACTCATCCAGGAGCTTGCTCACCTTTAATAAAAACCACGCGGTAGCCACGTTTTATTTGTGCATCACGCGCGGTAATGAGTGCTGCAAGTGCCTTGTCGTGATCATCAAAGTGTAGTCTGCTTGCCCGACCTGAGGAACCTTGTCGGCCAGACTCTTTGACCAGTGTCCAGCCGCCAATCAGGTCTTCCTGCAAAAAAAGGTGGCAATAACGCGGGTGACTGTCCATCGCCGGAGGTGTTTGCAGATAGATGCGCATGAAATGACTTCAGGTCAATTCGGTTGCGTTGAAGATGCGTTCATATTCACGAATAGCGTAACGGTCTGTCATACCGGCAATGTAGTCTGCAATACCGCGTGCACGCCCACTGTCTGCATCCGCGTTTTCGAGCTGTTTGACATGCTGTTGCTGCTCGGGGGGCAACAGCAACGGATCATTGAGAAAGGCGTCAAACAGGGAACGAATAATAATGGCTGCTTTGGCGGTCATGCGATGCACGCGATAATGACGGTAGAGATTTTTGCGTAAAAATTGTTTGAGTTCCTGGTTCATGACTTTCATTTCGCTACTGAAACCCACCAGCGGTTTGTTGAGTCGGGTAATGTCGTCACGCGACGCCGGGTTGGCGACATTAATGCATTCGCTGGTATTGTGTAAAAAATCGGTGATTTGATAATTTATCATGCGACGGATAATTTCATGAATAGCACGTTTTTCGGGAATGTCGGGATACGCAGACATCACCGCCGTATGTTGTTCTTTAAACAGGCGAACATCACACAGACTGTTAATATCGATAAGCCCGGCGCGTAACCCGTCATCAACATCGTGATTATTATAGGCAATTTCATCAGCAATGTTAGTGATTTGTGCTTCGAGCCCTGGCTGTTGCTTATTCAAAAATCGCTGACCCAGCTCTCCCAGTTTTTTTGCGTTGCTTATGGAGCAATGTTTAAGAATGCCTTCGCGGGTCTCAAAGGTGAGATTGAGGCCGTTGAATTCGGCATACTTTTCTTCCAACTCATCAATGATACGCAGTGATTGTAGATTATGTTCAAAACCACCGTAGTCTCCCATACATTCGTTGAGGATATCCTGGCCTGCATGGCCGAAAGGTGTGTGCCCTAAATCATGGGCCAGGGCGATGGTTTCACTGAGGGTTTCATTGAGACGCAGTACGCGGGCGATGGAACGGCTAATTTGTGCGACTTCAATGGAATGAGTGAGGCGGGTGCGAAACATATCGCCTTCGTGATTAACAAAAACCTGTGTTTTGTATTCAAGCCGACGAAACGCACCGGAATGAACAATGCGGTCACGATCACGTTGATATTCTGAGCGTGTGTTGGGCGGCGGCTCGAAAAAACAACGCCCATGCGAATCTGTTTCATGCGTGGCGTAGGGCGCGAGACCGTCCGCGGTAATGGAATCAGTTGGCCGCGTGATGGAAGGCATCGAGCATGTCCCGTAATAGTTTGAGCTCGTGATCATCGCTGATGTAACTGGAGCCAATGTGATTCAACAGAACCAAGCGGATAACACCTGCCTGTACTTTTTTGTCTACGGCCATCAGTTCCAGGAATCGTTCCGCATCCATTTCTATGGGCGTTTTTACCGGCAGTCTGGCGGCATTAAGCAGGGTGCGTATGCGCTTAAGCTGGGACTGACTGAAGTTGTTTTGCCGACGTGAGAGATCAGCGGCCATTAACATGCCAGTGCCTACGGCTTCGCCATGTAACCAAGTACCATAACCCATACCCGCTTCAATGGCATGACCGAAAGTATGGCCAAGATTTAACAATGCACGTTGTCCGCTTTCTTTCTCATCAGCAGCAACAATGTCGGCCTTGGTTTGGCAGGAGCGCTCTATAGCATAAGTCAACATTTCTGCATCGCGTTGCAGCAGTTTATTCATGTTGTTTTCTAGCCAGACAAAAAAGTCTTCATCCTGAATCAAGCCGTATTTAATCACTTCCGCGAGACCTGCCGAGAATTGCTGGTCATCCAGGGTGTCAAGTGTATTGATGTCAATCAATACACATTGCGGCTGATGAAAGGCACCAATCATGTTCTTGCCCAGGGGGTGGTTAACCCCGGTTTTCCCACCCACCGATGAGTCTACCTGCGCCAGTAACGTGGTGGGTATCTGAATGAAGTTAACACCGCGTTGGTAACAGGCGGCGGCAAAGCCGGTAATATCGCCAACCACGCCGCCACCCAGTGCAATGAGTGTACACTGGCGGTCAAACCTGTGTTGCAACAAGGCGTCAAAAATCAGAGTGGCGGTATCGAGTGTTTTGTATTTTTCACCATCGGGAAGAATAACGGTTTCACATTGATAACGGCCCAGGGTCGAAAGTGCTTTTTCAAGATACAGTGGTGCCACAATGTCATTGCTGACCAGTAAAACCTGATTGCCATGAATATGAGGAACCAGCAGCTTGTCCTGACCCAGCAGACTCTGGCCAATATGGATGGGGTAGCTGCGTTCTTTCAGATTGACGGTAAGGGTTTTCATGCTGAGTACATTGTATTGTTTGCGTTAAAGGTTACAGATTATGCTGGATCGCGAGTTCGGCTAGTTTTTTAACAACATTACGTACTGGGCTGCTATCCGTTTCAATAATTTCGTCGGCGACTTCGCGGTACAGCGGATCACGTATCGCCAGAATTTCTTCCAGCTTTTTGCGTGGGTCGGCGGTTTGCAACAGCGGACGGCTTTTATCCTTATCCGTTCGGTTAATCAACTGTTTCAGAGGGGCGTTGAGATACACAACAAAACCCTGCCGGGTAATCTGGTCACGATTTTCGGGGTCAAGGATTGCGCCTCCCCCCGTGGCAAGAATGATGTCCTGCATTTGTGTTAGCTCAGAAATAACCATTTTTTCCCTACGACGAAACCCTGCTTCCCCTTCCAGCTCAAAAATAAGTGAGATGTTGGCTCCTGTACGCTCTTCGATGACGCGGTCACTGTCGTAGAAGGTACGGCCCAGTTGACGGGCGAGTTGTTTGCCAATGGTGGTTTTACCAGCCCCCATGGGCCCAACAAAAATGATATTTTGCGCCATTTTATTTGGATACCTGTTGTTGTGCTTAGGGGTTATATACCCGTAGCGTTTGGGATTTAGGTGTTCAGTGTGCGTCCTATTTATTTCATGGCAAGACGAAATGACGAGTAACTGTCTGTCTATTTGCAAGGAATTTCAACGCCACCATGGAATAATCAGGCATACAATCCGGCCTAAATCAGGCTTTTATTCGTCTTCTCTGCACCCCCGTAATATCTCTTTTACTTTCAAGTCGCTCGGTTTGAATGCTTCATCTAAAACAGCCGGAGCATTTAAAGGCGTGGCGACTCCGCACATAAACACATCAAAGGCGGCATAGTTGCGTTCTGGCCAGGTATGTACGCTGATATGCGATTCTGCAAGTACAGCCACACCTGAAATACCACCACTTTCTGAAAATTGGTGTAAGTAAATATGCAACAGTGTTGCGTGGCAAGCCGTGACACAACGCTTCAATACTTCTTCGATATACCGACGATCATCCAGCCGGGAAGCGCCCCACAAATCAATCAATAAGTGAGACCCTGAGTATTCTACGCCGTCTTTTATCAAAAAATAATCATCGGTGGATGAATTATTTGACGATTCTTGTTTAATCATCGTCTGGCTTTTAAAGCTTTCCATGATAGAATTCACCTGACCAGCTATATCTTGCTTTTCATGACACACCAATGCTTGAGGCTAGCGGCATTGCTTTCTGGTATTCGATCGACTGCCTTGTTAGCACTATTCATTAAGGTAACTCCCAACTTCTGCATAAAGATTTTTATCTTTCATAAGCTCTTCTATTAAATATTCTTTAAATTCATATATAGACATCATCCATTCTTCTATGTCGGTCACTGTTTGACTGTTTCTTAAAGAATCATTATATTTAATGACTATCGTTAATGACACAAAGAAGAGTCGGTATTCACGATTTTTCCACTTACTGCTTCCTTTTCAACAAGATCAATAAGTTGTTTTAACAATTCTCTGAAAATCACCAGAACTTGTGGACTGTCCCTTATTGCCCTTATATTGAGATAGTAGCAATGTGCAGATTAGTTTTATGAGGAAACTCACGCATTCCATCATTGCTACCGCTTACTACACGATACATTTTTTCATCTACAACCACTGACGAAACACCACCAAACGCTAATGACGCATGTAAGTCTGCACGGGATATTTTTGGGTTCTTATCCAGGCTAAAAATCATAACCTTTAAATCAGGAAGTTTAAAATGCTCACCCGATTTTTTTAGCGCAACACAAAGGTTTTTGTATAAGTCTTTATTTGCTCTTATCAACCCAAGTTTATTCATTCCTTCTTCTCCTTCAGCGTTTAGGTTTTTAATAAAAACGTCCCCTAAAATATCTTTAGGTATCAGTTTATACCCACCTTGGCTATAGTATGCAATAGCGATATTTACAGCGGCAATAATGTCATCGCTATCAGTTGCATCAACACCAAAAACCCACACCTCTTGATCAATAAGCTTTGCTTGCCCCTTTTTGTTAAATTTTTTGGCAAGAGAGATATCATATACAATAAGTACTCCATATTTTACTATCCACTTTTCATAAGACTCAAGCGATGTACGTAATACATAATTTTTACCATTATTGATAACCACAGAGACGTCAGTTTTAAATTTATTCTCACTATCACCTTCAGCTACAGTCATCGCACACATAATTATTCATACCCTTCATAAATACCATAAATCCCTTTTTTAAACCGAGCTTTTTCCACACAGCGATTAATATATCTACTAGCTTCAGAATTATCGCTCCAATCATCCAAGTCATGTCGCTGGCACCGAGAGATATCCAATATTTCAAATTTTTCAGCGACAAGTTTAGCTTTAAGAACTGATAAAACTTCATCGATATTTTCAGCAGGGACGAAGAAAGTGCCATTCATAAATAACGAGTCATCCTCCGGCACCAAACAATCGTCTAAAACCTTTAATTTTGCGTACACAACCCAAATATCTTCAGAGCACACATTTCACCTCCGTTGATTAAACCTTTACCAATCTGATTCATATGCACAGGTAATTTTTTAGCGCCAACATAACCACTCACGTTCAAAAACACCAAGCAATTAACGCTTTCTCTATGACACGACATTCACTCTACCTCATGCGTCATGCTTTACGCGGCACGCTAACGCCTCAAAGTTAATGAACAACGCAAAGGGATACACTTGTTGCACCATCTGCTGAATTTGCGTTGTTGGGTATTTTTATTTAACTTTACCAGTCTGTCCAAGTAACGGATTGATGGGAAAATTAACACGGCACCCAAAATAAAAGCCCCGGCTGCCCAACC
This sequence comes from Gammaproteobacteria bacterium, assembly GCA_003229995.1. Classification (GTDB taxonomy): domain Bacteria; phylum Pseudomonadota; class Gammaproteobacteria; order SZUA-152; family SZUA-152; genus SZUA-152. Next base: position 6,659 of record QIGJ01000086.1, read on the forward strand.
AGACTTCAAGAAAAGCGCTACGATAAGACCGAAAATTGTCAGAGAAAACCCAGATGACGCCAACAGATGATAGCCCCTATGATTCGCATCAATTTCAAATCTTTTTTTGTATTCAATTATAAAAGCATTAAATGCTAGCGGGGGTATTGCTACACTGCATATAAAGAGGGGCAGCAGCTGTACCCCTACAACCGACGGATTTAGACTAGAAATCACAATAGCCAAGGATACAGTAAGCAATCCGGTATTAATTAACCTGTCTTCGTTAAGCATCTGTATAGTCATTTTCATCATTGCTCCTCCATCGAATGTTCGTGTTTACTGCATGACCTTAATCTTAAGCATTAAGGTGTCACGAAACGATGTGTCATAACCTCACAAACCCATATTGTTGATTTTCTCCATGGAAGGCTATGCTGACATAGGGTTCCAAATTTATTTTTTCTTCTTCACCACTTTTTTAGGCGCATAGATATCGGTACATGTCCCTTCCGCCACTTCTGCGGCAAAGTTGAACGTTTCTGACAGCGTCGGGTGCGGGTGAATAGTCAGCGCGATATCTTCGATATCAGCACCCAATTCCAGCGCCAACACCGCTTCGGCAATCAATTCGCCTGCATTGGGGCCGGTCATCGCTGCCGATGATACGGTGATTGCCGTCAAACAAAACCTTGGTCATGCCTTCGTCACGCCCCAGTGACAAGGAGCGCCCACTGGCGGCCCAGGGAAACACACCTTTTTCATAGGCTACGCCATCTGCTTTGCATTCATCTTCTGTCTTGCCCATCCATGCTATCTCGGGATCGGTATAACACACCGAAGGAATGGTACGCGCATCAAAGAATGTCTTTTTACCGCTGATCACTTCTGCGGCCACTTTGC
>QIGJ01000133.1 GCA_003229995.1 Gammaproteobacteria bacterium
GCATGCCTCTGTTTTACAACACCTCTTCGGTAACAGACTCGTCTTCGTTGATGATAAAGGTCAGACCTTTTTCATCCGTCGAGACCTTGACCAACCCGCCATTGGCCAAACGACCAAATAACAGCTCTTCGGCCAGTGGCTTTTTGATACGCTCCTGAATCAGCCGGGCCATAGGCCGGGCACCCATTTTTTCGTCATAACCATTTTCGGCCAGCCAGACACGGGCAGCAGAATCCACCACCAGTTCCACTTTTTTATCTTCCAACTGGGCTTCCAGCTCAAACAGGAATTTATCGACCACATGTGAAATGGTGACATGATCCAGTGATTTGAAAGGAATGACTGCATCCAACCTATTGCGAAACTCCGGTGTAAACGTGCGTTTGATGGCTTCCAGACTATCCGTGGCATGATCCTGCTGGGTAAAACCAATACTTGGCCGACTCATAGCATCAGCACCGGCGTTAGTGGTCATAATCAGGATCACGTTACGAAAATCGGCCTTACGACCGTTGGTATCGGTTAACGAACCGTGATCCATCACCTGCAACAACAGATTAAACACATCTGGATGTGCTTTTTCGATTTCGTCCAGCAGCACCACCGAGTGGGGATGTTTGTTAATTTCTTCCGTCAACAAACCACCCTGATCAAAACCCACATAACCGGGGGGCGCACCAATGAGCCGCGACACGGTGTGTCGCTCCATGTATTCGGACATGTCAAAACGAAGCAGTTCGATACCCATGATCTTCGCCAACTGACGGGTGATTTCCGTTTTACCCACACCAGTAGGTCCGGCAAACAGAAAACTGCCGATGGGTTTGTCTTCTGTGCCCAAACCGGCACGCGACATTTTGATGGCCGCTGCAAGTGTGTCCACAGCATCATTCTGCCCGTAAACCACCAGCTTGAGATCACGATCCAGATTACGCAGGCCTTCTTTATCTGAACTGGAAACCTGTTTGGGAGGAATGCGTGCCATCTTCGCGACCACCGCTTCAATATCTTTCACACCCACGGTTTTTTTGCGTTTGGACGGGGGATTCAAACGTTGAATAGCACCGGCTTCATCAATAACATCAATGGCCTTGTCCGGCAGATGACGTTCATTGATGTAACGTGTCGCCAACTCTGAGGCGGTACGTAGCGCCTGATGCGTAAAGCGCACTTCATGATGCTCTTCAAAACGGGATTTGAGCCCTTCGAGAATCTGCACAGTTTCTTCCATGGAAGGTTCCGGCAAATCGATTTTCTGAAAACGCCGCGCCAGGGCACGGTCTTTTTCGAAAATGCCCCGATATTCCTGATAGGTCGTGGAACCAATGCATTTTAACTCACCCGAGGCCAATACCGGCTTAATCAGGTTTGAGGCATCCATGGCACCACCGGAAGCGGCACCAGCACCGATAATGGTGTGAATTTCGTCGATAAAGAGAATTGCACCCTCTTCTTTTTTCAATTGTGCCAACACCGATTTCAGACGTTTTTCAAAATCACCCCGGTATTTGGTACCTGCCAGCAGCGCACCCAAATCCAGTGCATAAATAACACCGTTGGCCAGTATCTCAGGCACCTCACCATCGACGATCTGTTTGGCCAGGCCTTCCGCCAGAGCCGTTTTGCCAACACCCGCCTCACCCACAAACAGTGGATTGTTTTTACGACGACGACACAGGACTTGCAAGGTACGTTGAATTTCATCCTTGCGGCCGATCAGTGGATCAATTTTTCCCTGGACAGCCAACTGATTCAAGTTAGTCGCATAATTTTCTAGAGGACTTTTAGCGGGCGTTTCACCATCATGTTCATCATCGGGACCAGAAAGCGATTCGGTATCACCCTCGTCTATTTTGGAAATACCATGTGCAATGTAATTCACCACGTCGAGTCGCGCGACATTTTGCTTGCTGAGAAAATAAACGGCCTGGGACTCCTGCTCGCTATAAATGGCCACCAGCACATTAGCACCGGTCACTTCCTTGCTTCCCGAGGATTGCACCTGGAAAACTGCGCGTTGCAACACGCGCTGAAAACCCAACGTTGGCTGAATTTCACGCTCATCACCCTCTGGCAATAGTGGCGTGGTTTCGTGTAAAAATTCAGTGAGGTCGCGTTTCAGCTCGTCAATATCAGCACCGCAAGCCTGTAACGCACTGTTGCTGGTGGGGTTGTCAATCAAGGCAAGCAGCAGGTGTTCCACCGTCATGAATTCATGACGCAGATCACGCGCTTCTTTAAAGGCGAGATTGAGGGTTACTTCCAATTCGTGGCTTAACATAAGCTACCTCAAATTTGCGGGTGGGGAAATACAGCCCTACCTCTCTCTTCGGTCTAAATCAGGCTCACTTTAGAGCCATTTTAACCGGCTTGTTCCATCTCGCACAGAAGGGGGTGATCATTGCTGCGCGCATACTCGTTAACCTGCGCTACTTTGGTTTCGGCGATCTCCCGCACGAAGATACCGCATAGCCCTTTTCCATTGGTATGTACCTGCAACATGATACGAGTGGCCTGGGCACGGTCTTTGGAAAAAAATCGTTCCAGAACCAGTACCACAAATTCCATCGGCGTATAATCATCGTTCATCAACACCACTTGGTACATAGCGGGTTTTTTCAGTTTTGGACGTGACTCCTGTACTGCCAGACCCGCGTCACGATGTATTTCCTTGTTTCCCATAGACTCAAATTCCAACTCGGGCAAAAAATAACCCTTCCTCCGACATAAGGGCAAAAATACCTTAAAACAAGCCCCTAACACCTATTTTAACCATTGGACCCGTTACATGTTTTCCGCGACTGCATCGGCAAAACCGGAACAGCTCACCAGCGTCGCACCACTCATCAGGCGCTCGAGATCGTAGGTCACCGTCCCGGCCTGAATCGCACCGGACACCCCCTTGACAATCAAGTCGGCCGCCTCAAACCAACCCATATGACGCAACATCATTTCCGCAGAAAGAATCAGCGAACCGGGGTTTACCTGGTCCTTGCCAGCGTACTTGGGTGCCGTACCATGAGTGGCTTCAAACATTGCCACGGTATCTGAAAGATTGGCCCCCGGAGCAATACCAATACCTCCTACCTGAGCCGCCAGGGCATCGGACACATAATCGCCGTTGAGGTTCAGTGTGGCAATCACATCGTATTCCGCTGGACGCAACAAAATCTGTTGTAAAAAGGCATCGGCAATCACATCCTTAATCACAATTTCTTTACCGGTATCAGGGTTTTTGAAACGGCACCACGGCCCGCCGCCTATCTCTTCCGCACCGAATTCAGACCTAGCCAATTCGTAACCCCATTCCTTGAAGGCACCCTCGGTAAACTTCATGATGTTGCCTTTGTGTACCAAGGTCAACGAGGCCCGATCATTGTCGATGGTGTACTGAATGGCCTTGCGCACCAAACGTTGAGTGCCATCACGGGATACCGGTTTGATACCAATGCCCGAGCACTCCGGAAAACGAATTTTAGTCGCTCCCATTTCATCTTGCAGGAAATCGATGAGTTTTTTCACCTCAGGCGTACCCTCGGCATATTCAATGCCTGCGTAAATATCCTCAGAATTTTCACGGAAAATGACCATATCAGTCAGTTCCGGCTGTTTCAGCGGACTGGGAGTCCCTTCGTAATAGCGCACCGGACGCAGACACACATACAAATCCAGTTGCTGGCGTAAAGCCACGTTCAACGAGCGCATACCACCACCTACCGGCGTGGTCAACGGCCCCTTAATGGAGACTACATAGTCCTTCACCGCCTGCAAGGTTTCCTCTGGCAGCCACACATCACCGCCATAGAGATTATTGGCTTTCTCGCCCGCAAACACTTCCATCCACGCAATGGATTTATCCCCGCCGTAAGCTTTATTCACCGCCGCATCCACCACCGTTTTCATCGCTGGCGTCACATCCACACCAATGCCATCCCCTTCGATGAAGGGCACTACCGGCTGGTTGGGCACATTCAGGCTATTGTCGGCATTAACGGTAATTTTCTCGCCAACAGGGACAATGATTTTATCGAAACTCATGAAAACTCCAGTGTGTAGTGATTGACATCAATTTGCGGACGGACCCGAAACGGGTCCGGCGCGCTGTCAAAAAGCGCTGAAAGCACGAAGGCAATATTAGCATATTTGAATTTGACGGTGAATACCCCGAACCTTACGCCAAACCAGGAGCCTGGGGGTCTACCCTCCTGCCACCAAACCCAGACTCGCCAGATTACCCGAGCGCTTGAGTTTGATCCGGCCATCTGCGCCAGGTCTGCCCAGGGAACTCAAGGCTCTTTCGAGATCTGGCGCATTACGTGCGGCAAGGCTGCCGCTGAATTCATATTCGCCTTCAGAACCCAGGATCAGCAGCCCGTCCAGAGACAACGGGCCACCGCCATCACTAAGCACACCTTTTACGCCATCGTCACTGGTTTCAAGTGCCATCACCTGATCACCCAACGAAATGGGCTTAAGCAGGCTAATACCCGCACCATTCCAGACTATTCGTCCCTCTGCCGAACGCAGACTCTGCCCATCCCATTGCACATCATGCAGATTCAGACCCACTGAACCTGTGGGCCGTAAGGCATCAACCTTGACAACACGGGCAATCACCCTGGCCGGCAGGCGTGCTTCCAATGTTGAAAAAGTCACGCTGCCATCCAGCCTCAGTGCAGTGCTGCCCTGTCCGTAGCCACCCTGACCTTTTTTTTCATTTTCGGGGGGTAGCTGAAAACGCCAATTCAAACCGACCTGACCCAATAACAACGACCAGGGCCGCAGTGACCATTCCACCTTTTCCAATGGTTCGCCTTGAATCACTGCCATAGCGGCTTTACCAGACCAGACACTGCCGCTGATCCCGGACAAAGCCATATTATCCGAGGCATTTTCACTGGCCCGCCAGTGTGAATAGGCACGCTCGGCAGGAAAACTAAGCACCAGCGCCACAAGATAGACCAGCAGGCCGAATGCCAGCAAGGGTAAATGTTGAAAACGGGCAATAAATTTCATCATCAGAACATCGTGCTCAACGTCAAATAGTGGGAGGAAAACTCAAACACCCGTTGCAAAAACCAGTCGCACATCCACATGCCCAGAGGTTTCCAGCGCCTGAAACACGCCGCTCACCACACGCACACTATGGCGGGTTTCCAGTACGACAAGCCAACGCACCAGATCATCAAAATTTGCTGCCTCCAACCACACACCGGCCTTTTCGTTACCATCGGGCTGCACACGTTTGAGTGCAGTGCCCAAGCGACCGGATTTGGCGGTACGATCCACCAGCGTCAATAATGACTGACCGCTGTCAGGTTTAGCCTGTTGACTACCACGACCACGCAATTGTCTGACCTCTTGCGCGGCACTACGCATCCAGGCTAACAAGGCGGTCTGTTCGGTGGTACTGACCCGCAATGTTTCAACTTTGCTGGTCAGCGGCTCCCAGAGACCAATGTATAACAACATAACCAGCAATAGTCCGCCACCAATAATCAGCATGCGACGCTCATTAACTTCAAGACCACTAAACCAGTCCTTCATTGACCATCTCCGGCCGTTTGCAGTGACAAACGGCTTTCCACTTTGCCATCACGCGATGAGGCAGAAACAATTTCAACGCTGAGCTTAGCTTCCTCGCTCAGACGCTGTTTGAGTTTATCCAGGCTTTGCAGGTCTGGCATATTCACGTTCACATCCAGTTTGTTGCTTTTAAAGCGCAAAGTACGCAACGAAGCCCCCGGGGTATCCTTCAGCACAGCCCCTGCTTGCACCAGAAGCGTCAGCAAACCATCACCTTGTCCACCATCACCCCGCAATTTTTCCAGGCCTCGCTGCATTTGTACTTTGGGATTCACGATATTACGCGATTCTGGAAAAGCGTCGCGATATACCGTTTCGATCTGTTCTTTCAATTCACTGCTCTGCGTTGCCAGATGGTTGTACTCCACAACAAACACCCCCGCTTGCAACAACAACCACAATCCGCCCAGTATCAGCGCTGGACGCCACGGACGCAGCAGCTTCTCCAGCTGTTGCTTGCGACTGTAGTCACCCTGCAACAGATTGATAGCACGTTGCTCATCAAAACCTTGCGTCAACATCACGCTGCGAACTTCATTTTTTGTCTCTAACGATAATTCGATACCTTGCTCGGCACACGCCGCCGACAGCACACGATATTCATCAGAATCAGCAAAGGCATCATCTTCGCAAACCGTTAACTGCAAGCTCGCCGGTGGCATGTCACCCGCATCATCGACACAGGCCTGCAACACCGGCAACAGGCTGTCAGTCTCAAAAGCCAGCCCGGTTTGCGCGCCTGTGCGTAGCAAACCGGCTCGTCCGTCGATGAGCATAGACCAACGGTTTTGTCCCGGCGCGTCCTCAACCTCCCAGCGGAGACCGAACATTTCAGGCGTCATCACATCAGCTTGCAGGCCAACAACCTTGAGTTGCTCCAACCAGTCATCCAGTCGCTGACGCGAAACCACGGCATTAGCCACCCGGCCCTGTGCATCACGCTGACCAATGGCCACATGCAGGTCATCCACGTCCCCCGCCAACTGCTCTTCCAGTGCAAAAGGCGCCGCCCTGGCTAAACGTTGCGCCTTCATCACGGGCAGCTCGACTTGCGCCAACACCACATCGACACCCGGTACCAGCACACTGACCCGTGCCCCGGCGGCCTGCGCAGCAGCCTCTTGCAGATCACCGTGAAACAACGCACCCGCCGGTCGCTGCTCATCACGCAGCACCCAACTGGCAGGCAACGCAGCGACGTCACCCCCCTCATTGACTTGCCCTGCCTGCTGTTCAAAGAGTTGAATGAAGAGTTGTTTACGCACGATTGTATTTCACGATTTCATATTCCGCTTATTGTAAAGTAACTGCCTGCCAACAAAATCCAGTTTACAATCAAATGTAGCTTGGAAGACAGCTAAGGAACGGGCACGTAATAACTTCCCACTCTAGCATCTCGGCTTCAGCCCGTCTTCGCCCGTTC
>QIGJ01000228.1 GCA_003229995.1 Gammaproteobacteria bacterium
GGGCGGGTGGCAGGCGTGGCATTTGATGTGGCGGTGTTCACCAATCTCAGTCATGAGCACCTGGATTATCACGGCACGATGGAAAATTACGGTCGGGCCAAACGACGCTTGTTCGAGACCAAAGGTCTGAAATACGCAGTGATCAATATCGACGATGATGTCGGCCGACAAATGCTGACCTCGATGCCTGGCGCGGTGGGAACGGTGAGTTATGGGTTTGGTGACGGTAAAGGGGGCGGTGATGTCCTGCCTTCTTTGTTGGGTTACAATTTACAGTTAGATCGTAACGGCCTGCGCATGCATGTGGAGAGCGACTGGGGTAAAGGTGATTTACAAGTACCGCTGCTGGGTGCGTTTAATGCATCAAACTTGTTGGCGGCACTGGGTGCATTATTGGCCAGTGGTATTGCGTTTGATGATGCCTTGCAACGTCTGTCTGATGTGCAGCCGGTGCCGGGTCGCATGCAGGGCTATGGTGGCACCGATCAACAACCACTGGTAGTGGTGGATTATGCACACAGCCCGGATGCCTTGCAGCAGGTACTGGTTGCTGCGCGGGCACATGCGGCCACACAGACAGGCGTTGTGATGGCACCCGGTTTATGGTGCGTATTTGGTTGCGGGGGAGATCGTGATCGCAGCAAACGCTCGTTAATGGCGGCAGCAGCGGAACAGTTGGCAGATAAAGTGATTGTGACGGATGACAACCCGCGTACAGAAAATGCGCAGGTGATTGTCGCCGATATCCTTCAGGGATTTACCCGGGTGGATGATGTACGGGTGATTGCGGATCGGGCCAGTGCCATTGAAAAAGCGATTCTCTCCGCAACGAAAGATGATGTGGTGTTGATTGCAGGCAAGGGACACGAAGACGTGCAAATCGTTGGTGATGAACGTTTACCGTTCAGTGATGCGCATGAAGTTGAGCGGGCGCTGGCTCTGCGCAAATCCACTGGCGGGCTATCGTGATGAATCCCGGTCAGATTGCACCCGGCATCAATACCGTGGAAGCTGCCTGCAAACTGTTGCAGGGTGAGCTGCGGGGTGATGTAAAAACAATATCATTTTCCGGCATCAGCACAGATACCCGCGAAGTTGCACCGGGCCAATTGTTTGTGGCATTGAGCGGCCCCCATTTTGATGGTCATGATTTTGTCGGCGATGCCATACAAAAAGGCGCAGTCGCGGTCGTAGTGGCGCATCCCGTTGATGCATCTGTTGCACAGGTGATTGTCAGTGATACCCAACGCGCCTATGCACAACTGGCCGCCAATTGGCGACAGCAGTTTGCGATTCCATTGATTGCGATTACCGGCAGCAATGGCAAAACCACTGTAAAGGAAATGCTGGCAGCGATTATGGCATGCAAAGGCAACGTATTGGCAACCCGGGCCAATTTTAATAATGAAGTAGGTGTGCCGCGTACTTTGTTAGGTCTGCGTGCGGAACATGTTGCGGCAGTGGTTGAAGAAGGGGCTAGCGGCCCCGGTGATATCGCTTATCTAACGGCATTTGTGCAGCCCACTGTGGCGATTGTCACCAATGCAGCAGGTGCGCATCTGGAAGGTTTTGGTTCGGTGGATGTGGTGGCAAAAACCAAAGGCGAGATTTTTGAAAACCTGTCTGCAAACGGCGTGGCTATTATTAATGCTGACGATGCTTTTGCCGGGTTATGGCAGGAGCAGGCAGGGGCACGCTCAATCGTGCGTTTTTCCCTGTCTGCAGAAAACAATGCGGGTGTTGATGCTGAAGTGCGTGGCGAATTAATCACCGATGGCACCCTCGATGACGCGCTTGATGGCAACCTGCAAATATTTACCCCGGCAGGTGATGTGCGAGTGACTTTGTCATTGGAAGGTCGTCACAACGCCGCCAATGCATTGGCGGCTACTGCGGCTGCGCTGGCGGTGGGTGCCAGTATTGCCGATGTAAAAACCGGTCTGGAATCCATGCAGACGGTACCGGGTCGGTTACAACGCAAAGCGGGCATTTGTGGCGCACAGATTATTGATGACACTTACAACGCCAACCCGGCATCGTTGAATGCCGCGCTGGATGTGTTGGCGCAGTGTCGTGGTGACCGCTATCTCGCGTTAGGTGATATGGCGGAGCTGGGCGCAAAAACGGTGGAATACCATCAGCAGGCAGGGCATCAGGCACGCGAAGTCGGTGTCAGTCGTTTGTATGCAGTCGGTGAGTGCTCACAACATGCAACACAGGCCTTTGGTGAACATGGCCAGCATTTTTCTGCACAGGATGAATTGATCTCCCGCCTGCAAGAAGATCTGCACAAAGACGTGACGTTACTGGTGAAAGGCTCACGCTCGGCACACATGGAAAATGTGGTCGCTGCATTGTCTGTAGCCGGGGTTGTGGAGGGGAGCAACTGATGCTGCTTTATCTCGCCGATTATCTGGCCCAGTTTCACAGCGGCTTTGGTGTGTTTCAGTATTTGACTCTGCGCGCCATTCTTGGTGCATTAACGGCGCTGCTGATTTCATTTGTGGTGGGCCCAGCGATGATCCGCCGACTCAATCATTATCAGATCGGCCAGACCGTGCGTGATGATGGCCCGGAAAGCCATTTGCAAAAAGCCGGGACACCCACCATGGGTGGCGCATTGATTCTGGTGGCGATTTCGGTCAGTACATTGCTGTGGTCAGATTTGAGCAATTCCTACATGTGGGTGGTGTTGCTGGTCACCATTTTGTTTGGTGTGGTTGGCTGGGTGGATGACTACAAAAAGTTAGTCAAAAAAGATTCACGCGGACTGATTGCACGTCATAAATACTTTTGGCAATCGGTGATTGCGTTGGGAGCCGCCTGGTTTTTGTATGATGCCGCAATTATTCCGGCGCAAACACAATTGTTTGTCCCGTTTTTCAAGGATGTGGCTATTGTGATGGGGCCGATGTTTATCGTGCTGGCGTATCTGACCATTGTGGGCTCCAGCAATGCGGTGAATCTCACCGATGGTCTTGATGGTCTGGCGATCCTTCCCACGGTGATGGTGGCCGGTGCACTGGGCATTTTTGCTTACGTCACGGGTCACATGAAGTTTGCAGAATATCTTGCCATTCCCTATATCCCCGGGGTGGGTGAAGTGGTGGTTTTTTGTGGTGCGTTAATGGGTGCCGGTCTGGGGTTTCTCTGGTTTAACACCTATCCCGCCATGGTGTTTATGGGGGATATCGGTGCGCTGGCACTGGGAGCAGCGCTGGGTATTGTTGCCGTAGTGGCGCGCCAGGAACTCGTGCTGGTGATTATGGGTGGGGTGTTTGTGATTGAAACCCTGTCGGTGATTATGCAAGTCACCTCTTTTAAATTGACCGGCAAACGCATTTTTCGCATGGCACCGTTGCATCATCATTTTGAATTAAAAGGCTGGCCCGAACCACGAGTGATTGTGCGTTTCTGGATTATCACCGTCATCCTGGTTTTGGTGGGTCTGGCCACCCTGAAAATACGTTAACGATATTGACATTTGCCAATGAGCACAGCACTGAACATGATAAACGTCACAGCACATAACAACGGTTTAGCCCCCGTGCCGACCCTGGTGGTCGGTTTGGGGCAAAGCGGTTTGTCTTGCGCGCGTTTTCTGGCTCAACAGGGTGTGCCGTTTGCGGTGACAGACAGTCGTGAACAACCGCCAGGCCTTGCGGCCTTGCGTGCTGAATGTCCCACAGTGGAAACCGGCCTGGGCGGTTTTGATGAAAAACTGTTTGTTCGGGCACAACGCCTGATTGTCAGTCCGGGTGTTTCATTACGCGAGCCGCTGATTGCCGACGCGCAACGGCGTGGTGTGGAAGTGATTGGTGACATTGAAGTCTTTGCGCAAATGGCGCAGGCACCCATTGTCGCCATCACCGGCTCTAACGGGAAAAGTACCGTCACTTCACTGCTGGGTGAAATGGCAAAGGTGGCTGGCCGGGATGTGCGCATGGGCGGCAACATCGGCACACCTGCGCTGGAATTGCTCAATGAAAACGAGCCGGATTTTTATCTGCTGGAATTGTCGAGTTTTCAACTGGACAGTACACAGGCCTTGCATGCCGCTGCGGCCGTGGTGCTGAATATCAGCGCAGACCATCTGGATCGTTATGATGATCTGGCCCATTACGTCGCCAGCAAGCAACGTATTTACAGTGATGCCGGACTGGCTGCGCAAGGTGTAGCGGTGTTTAATCGTGATGATTCACAAGTGATGGCGATGTTGGCCGGCAATACGCAACGGCAAAAAATCAGTTTTGGCCTGGGAATTCCCGATGAAAACCAATTCGGACGCATTAGTCTGAATAACGAATTATGGTTAGCCCGCAGTACAGAAGCCTTACTGCCGGTTGCGCAAATACGCATGGCCGGTGAGCAAGCCCAGTCCAATGCGTTGGCAGCACTGGCGTTGGGTGAGGTGATGGGATTGTCCATGGCGGATATGTTGGCCACGTTGAAAACCTTTCCCGGCCTGCCGCATCGCACGCAATTTGTCGCCGAGGCGGGTGACATCCGCTGGGTCAATGATTCCAAAGGCACCAATGTGGGAGCCACACTTTCTGCTGTGCAGGGTTTGAGCGGACCACTGGTGTTGATCGCGGGTGGACAGGGCAAGGGTGCTGATTTTTCACCACTGGCGGATGCCATAAAAGGCAAGGTGCGCGTTGTCATTTTACTGGGTGAAGATGCGGCGCTGATCGAAAAAGCCCTGGCGGATGTTGTGCCGGTGGTGCGGGTGTCTTCTATAAAAGGTTCGATGGAAGAAGCTGTGACACAAGCGCAGTCTTTTGCACAACCCGGAGACACGGTGCTGTTGTCACCGGCCTGTGCCAGTTTCGATATGTTTTCCGGTTTTGCTGCGCGGGGTGAAGCCTTTATGGCGGCCGTTCATGCACTGCCAGCCGTTGGAGGAGATGGATCATGAGCGCGGATACGGTTCCCGTACTGCATCATTTTGTCCATACCACAGATGTGACAGCGAATCAGCGTCATGGGCGTTTCTCACTGGATACCGGTTTGTTGGTGGCAGCCATTATATTGCTGGCCGTGGGTTTGGTGATGGTGGCATCGGCATCGGTGTCCATTGCCGAACGTCAGATGGGTGATCCACTTTTTTATCTGTGGAGACAGAGTGCTTTTGTTGTCCTGGGTTTGCTGATTGGGTTTGCGGTACTGAATATGCATCTGGTGTATTGGGAGCGCCTCGGCCCCTGGTTTCTATTATTGGGTTTGAGTTTGCTGGTGGCGGTGTTGCTGCTTGGCCGTGAAATCAATGGCAGCGTACGCTGGCTGTCACTGGGGCCGGTGAATGTCCAGCCGTCGGAAATGATGAAGTTGTTTGTCGTGATTTATCTGGCGGGTTATCTGGTGCGGCGTGGCGACGAAGTGCGTGAATCTGTGACGGGCTTTCTCAAACCCATGCTATTGGTAGGCCTGATTGGTGTGCTGTTATTGCTGGAACCGGATTTTGGTGCAGCCGCCGTGATCACCGCCACGGTACTGGGTATGATGTTTTTGGGAGGGGTACGGCTGTGGCAATTTGCCGTGTTGTTCATCGGCATGTCTGCCGTGGTGGCCGCTGTGGCGGTTTCATCGCCCTATCGAGTGGAACGTCTAACGTCATTTGTGAACCCCTGGGCGGACCCGTTTGACAGTGGTTTCCAGCTTACTCAAGCGTTGATTGCCTTTGGTCGTGGTGAGTGGCTGGGAGTGGGGCTGGGGAGCAGTGTGCAGAAACTGTTTTACCTGCCTGAAGCGCACACGGATTTTTTGTTTGCCGTACTGGCCGAAGAATTGGGCCTGATCGGTGTGGTGCTGGTGATTGGTTTGTTTGTGCTGATTGTGTGGCGTGCCTTTGTGGTGGGGCAGTCAGCGGCACAGGGCGGCAATCGTTTTGGTGCTTATACGGCTTATGGCATTGGCATATGGCTGGGTTTGCAGGCGTTTATTAATCTCGGTGTGAATATGGGTATGTTGCCCACCAAGGGACTGACCCTGCCACTGATGAGTTACGGCGGCTCCAGTATTGTGATGAGTTGTGTCGCGGTGGCGTTGTTGTTACGGATCTCTCATGAGTATCCGATGGATAAACAACCAGCGGCACGGCGGACGGTACCCTTGTTACAAAAAACGGCAAAAAAGCGGGGGCGCAGTTTGTGATGGCCGTGTGTGAAAAAATCCAACGCAAAGACGCAACCGGCTTCAGCCCGTCTTCGTCCGTTCCTCAATCACAAAAGCTCGAAATAGAACGACTATTCCTGCACTTTTGTTCAATCAGAACGAACGAGCACTAAATCCGAGCGCCAAACAGGGAAGTTATTTCGTGCCCATTCCTATGCAAGCGCTGCAAGTTTTGGATGTAACGAAAACCCGCCTGTTTTTTCTTTGCGTTCTTCATGCCTCTGCGCCTTTGCGTTGGATGTTGTCTTTTGGCATAGACCCCAAACAATTTGATTTTTCTGTGTGTTCTTCGCGCTTTTGCGTCTCTGTGTTGGATGTTGCTTTTTGGAGGCAGCGATGAGCAGCCAGCAACCATTACGCATTATGGTTATGGCCGGTGGCACTGGTGGCCATGTGTTCCCTGCATTGGCGGTGGCTGATGAATTGCGCGCGCGTGGGGTAGAGGTCAGCTGGCTGGGTACGCGCCAGGGACTGGAAGCCGAAGTGGTGCCGCGTGCGGGTTTCCCCATTGATTATGTGCAGGTGTCTGGTTTGCGCGGCAAAGGTGTGCTGAGTTTGCTGATGGCACCAGTAAAACTATTGTTGGCCCTGTTACAGAGCCTGAACATTATCGCCCGACGCCAACCTGCGGCAGTGCTGGGCATGGGTGGTTTTGTGACCGGTCCCGGCGGACTGGCGGCATGGCTGAAGCGACGGCCACTGCTGATTCACGAACAGAATGCCCGTGCCGGGTTGACTAATCGCCTGTTGGCACCGCTGGCGCGACGGGTAATGGAAGCGTTCCCTGGCACTTTTGCCGTTACCGAAAAAGTGTTGCACACCGGTAATCCTCTGCGTAAAACATTTGTGGATGCGGTGCCTGATAAAGCGAGCAGCAATCCAGAAAAACAGGCACTGCGCTTGTTGGTGGTGGGTGGCAGTCTCGGTGCCGCGCGATTCAATGAAGTGGTGCCGCAGGCGCTGGCTGCACTGGACGCTGCCGCCCGTCCCGAAGTCTGGCATCAGGCGGGCAAACGAAATATTGACGATGCACGTTCTGCCTATGCCGCAGTGGACATTAATGCGCGACTGGAACCGTTTATCGACGACATGGCGGCCGCTTATGCCTGGGCTGACGTGGTGCTGTGCCGTGCCGGTGCCATGACTATTGCCGAAGTGGCGGCTGCCGGTGTGCCTTCCATTCTGGTGCCTTTTCCTTTTGCCGTGGATGATCATCAAACGGCCAATGCGCATTATCTGGCCGATGCGCAGGCCGCCGTGTTGTTGCCGCAAACGCAGCTTACGGCTGAACGTCTGGGCGAGATTTTGTTATCGCTCAGTGCTGATAAATTAGCCACCATGGCCGAAGCTGCACGCAAACAGGCACTGCTGGATGCCACCACACAAGTGGTCGAACAATGTCTGGCAGTGGCGCGGGGTGATACGCAGGCGGTGGCCGATGGTTGAGCAAAAGGCTGAGCAAAAGGCCGAACAAGACATTGAGCGCAGGGTACAAACCTTCAAGGGCGAATCACATCCGGCTTGGCGACGTATCCATCGTGTGCATTTTGTCGGCATCGGTGGTGCGGGTATGGGTGGCATTGCCGAAGTGTTATCGAATCTGGGTTATGCCGTATCCGGTTCGGATCTGCGGGAAAATACGGTGACTCATCGTCTGGGTAATCTGGGTGCTAAAATATTTACAGGGCATGATGCGACGAATGTGCAAGGTTGTGATGTGGTGGTCACGTCCACTGCCGTGTCGGCCGATAACCCGGAAGTTGTGGCCGCGCGTGATGCGCGTATTCCGGTGGTGCCTCGCGCTGAAATGCTGGCCGAGTTGATGCGTTTTCGTTTTGGCATCGCCATTGCCGGAACGCACGGCAAAACCACAACCACCAGCTTGACCGCGAGTCTACTGGCCGAAGACGGACTGGACCCCACCTTCGTTATTGGCGGCTTGCTCAACAGTGCTGGTTCTCACGCGCGGCTGGGTGAGAGTCGTTATCTGGTGGCCGAGGCGGACGAAAGTGACGCCTCGTTTTTGTACCTTGCACCGATGATGGCCGTGGTCACCAATATCGATGCCGATCACATGGAAACCTATGGCGGTGACTTCGCCAATCTGCGCCAAGCCTTTCTCGAATTTTTACACCACCTGCCTTTTTATGGTTTGGCTGTGATGTGCATTGACGACCCGGTAGTGCGTGAACTGCTGCCGGAAATTTCTAAGCCGGTACTGACCTATGGTTTTGCATCCGCAGATGCCGATGTGCGCGGTCTGGACTTACAGCAACAGGGACCGCACACCCACTTTCGGGTGCAGCGCAAGGAGCATAAAACCGAACTGACGGTGACGCTGAACATGCCCGGCGCGCACAACGCACTGAATGCCTTGGCGGCCATCGCCGTGGCCACCGAGCTGGGTGTTAGCGATGAGGCTATTCAAAACGGATTGGCCGGTTTTGAAGGGATTGGTCGGCGTTTTCAGGTTTATGGTGAATTGCAAACCGCCGCAGGTAACGTGTTGTTGGTCGATGACTATGGTCATCACCCGCGTGAAGTGGCGGCGACGCTGGAAGCAGCACGCAAGGCCTGGCCTGGTCGGCGCTTGGTGCTGGCCTTCCAGCCGCACCGTTTTTCGCGCACCCGTGACCTGTTTGAAGATTTTGTCAAAGTACTTTGCGAAGTGGATGTCTTGTTGTTGTTAGAAGTTTTTGCGGCAGGTGAACAATCGCAGGGCGGTGATGATGGTCGTGCCCTGTGTCGTGCGATACGCACCCGTGGGCAACTGGACCCGGTATTTGTGGAAAATGTGGATGATCTTGCAACGACCCTGCAAGGCGTGTTGCGTAAAGGTGACGTGTTGTTGACCTTGGGGGCGGGTTCCATTGGTGTGGCGGCAGCGCAGTTGCCGGAACAGCTGAAGGAGAGCAAATGATGTTGTGGGTAAGTGTACCAGTAGCAATGCCTGCGATTAACACAGAGGTCGCAGAGACACAGAAACCGAAATGTTTTTCTCTGCGGCCTCTGCGCCTCTGCGACCTCTGCGTTGAATCACAATATCGATTGGGAATCAGCGCATGAATGCCGCACTGCAAAGTAATAAATTACGCGGTAACCTGCTGTTAAACGAACCTATGTCAAAGCATACAAGCTGGCGTATTGGTGGCCCGGCCGACCGTTATTATCAACCTGCGGATATTGCAGACTTGTCACTGTTTTTATCGCAGTTGCCGGAAAATGAACCGGTTTACTGGCTGGGGTTAGGCAGTAACCTACTGGTGCGCGACGGTGGCATTCGCGGCACGGTGATTGCGACCAGTGGTGTGGTGGATGGACTGGAACAGATTGATGAAAAAACAGTACGTGCTGAGGCCGGTGTGGCCTGCGCCAAAGTCGCGCGTTTTTGCGCGCGTGCCGGTCTTTCGGGCGCGGAGTTTCTGGCCGGTATCCCCGGCACCATGGGCGGCGCACTGGCGATGAATGCCGGTGCTTTCGGTGGTGAAACCTGGGACGTGATCACCGCCGTTGAAACGTTGGATCAACAAGGCCAATGTCATCATCGCAAGTCTGAAGCATTTGAAATAGCCTATCGCCATGTGTCCGGTCTCAACGGCGAATGGTTTGTAGCGGCACAATTACAGTTAGAACCCGGTGGTGAGCCAGAGGCATTGCGGGCGCGTATTAAAGCCTTGCTTGCCAAACGTGGTGACAGTCAGCCCACATCGTTGCCGAATGCTGGTTCGGTGTTTCGTAATCCCGAAGGTGATTTTGCGGCACGTCTGATTGACGCTTGTGGTTTAAAAGGGCAATGCGAAGGTGCGGCCTGTGTCTCGGACAAACATGCCAACTTTATTATCAATACCGGTGGTGCAACAGCATGTGACGTTGAAACCCTGATTGAGAGAATTGTACAAACGATAATGGGAAAACAGGCGGTGCAGTTACAGTGCGAAATACACATCGTAGGAGAAGCTGCGTGACACTTTCTGCAACGATTTTTTTAACCGTATTTTTCTTTGTGTTCTCTGTGCCTCCGCGTCTTTGCGTTGAATTTTCCGGAGGTCGCTTATGAATCACTTTGGCAAAGTTGCCGTACTGATGGGTGGCCTTTCCGCCGAACGTGAAATTTCCCTGCACAGTGGCGCAGCAGTACTGGCCGCGTTACAACGACAAAACATTGATGCGCACGGTGTGGATGTGAGACACGACATTGTTTCAGTTTTACTGGATGGTTGTTTTGACTGTGCGTTTATCGCCCTGCACGGACGGCGTGGTGAAGATGGGGTGATTCAGGGTGTACTGGAAATGCTGAACATTCCCTATACCGGCTCCGGCGTATTGGGCAGTGCGCTGTCCATGGACAAGGTCCGCAGCAAACAGGTGTGGCAGGCGGCAGGTTTGCCGACGCCGGATTTTGCCGTGCTGAATGATGACAGTGACTGGTCTGCGGTGGTTGACGAGCTGGGTTTACCGCTGGCAGTGAAGCCCGTGCATGAAGGCTCCAGCCTGGGTGCAACCTGTGTGCAACATCTGGAAGACCTGGAACCGGCTTGGCGCAGAGCCGTGGAATTTGATGCAGCGGTGATGGCTGAACCCTGGGTGATCGGCGAAGAATATACCGTCGGTATTTTAGGTGGTGAAGCTCTGCCGGTGATTTGTCTGCAAACACCGCGTGAGTTTTACGATTACGAGGCCAAGTACAACACCGACGATACACAGTATCACTGCCCCAGTGGTTTATCGGCGGCTGACGAACAACAGTTTCAGACATTGGCCTTGAATGCATTCACCGCCCTGGGTGCGACAGGCTGGGGGCGTATCGATTTCATGTTAGACAAAAAGGGTGAAGCCTGGTTGCTGGAAAACAATACAGTGCCAGGGCTGACGGATCACAGTCTGGTGCCTATGGCGGCACAGGCCGCAGGCATTGATTTTGATGAACTGATTTTACGCATTCTGTCGGTAGAAGCCCGGTCAGACAGCCCGGAAGGTGTCGGCCATGGGTGCTAGACGTGTCGTGAAAAAAACCCGTGTGACTCCCCTCCCGCCACCCGT
This sequence comes from Gammaproteobacteria bacterium, assembly GCA_003229995.1. Classification (GTDB taxonomy): domain Bacteria; phylum Pseudomonadota; class Gammaproteobacteria; order SZUA-152; family SZUA-152; genus SZUA-152. The sequence continues at coordinate 11,215 of QIGJ01000228.1, forward strand.
AAAGCCGATACGTGAACGCTGGCTGACAGGCCGTTTGCTGGGCGGTGTATTGCTGTTCGGCGGATTGGGTGGCTTGTTGGGTTTCACCGGGTGGCAGCTGGCCCAGCCGAATACCCTGCCGATTCAGCAGGTACAGGTGAAAGGCGAGTTCGTTTATCTCAACAAATCGGACTTGTATAAAGCGATGGGTGATTTAGCAAATGCCGGGTTTTTTAATGTGGATGTGCGCGCGGTGAAACAGGCCGCCGAGACCCTGCCCTGGGTAGACAGTGCCTCGGTGCGACGAATTTGGCCGGATACCCTGCTCATTGATATTCGTGAGCAAATACCACTGGCCCGCTGGCAGGATGGCGGCATGGTCAATCGACTGGGTGATGTTGTGCCGGTCACAACGGTAGATGCATTGGCTGATTTGCCCGTTTTTAGCGGACCGGAAGGTTCGGCAAAAATACTCGCCGAACGTTACCAGTTGTTGTCGGTGCCCCTGGCAAAAATGGCACTGACGGTTGTGGCGTTAACGTTGAGTGAACGACGCGCATGGCAGGTGTCACTGGATAACGGCATGCACTTGTTGTTTGGCCGGGCGATGCTGGATACACAGTTGTCACGTTTTGCGGGTGCGTACAGCAGCATGCCTACCGAAAAACTGGAAAATATTCAGTCAGTGGATTTACGTTATACCAATGGTTTTGCAGTGCGTTGGAAGATGCCTGTGAATAAATCAACGCTTGGCTGAAGCAATAAAATAAAATGAAAAATAATTATTGGCTTAATGGACAGGTGTTTGTCCAGGGAATGCGACGATGAGCAAAAAGTCTGATCAAAATTTATTGGTAGGTCTGGATATCGGTACTTCAAAAGTGGTGGCGATTGTGGCGGACTTAACGCCGGAGGGTGGAATCGACATTATCGGTATCGGTTCACATCCTTCTCGCGGCCTGAAAAAAGGTGTGGTGGTGAATATTGAATCCACGGTGTTATCGATTCAACGCGCCGTGGAAGAAGCGGAATTGATGGCAGGTTGCCAGATTGATTCAGTGTACGCGGGTATTGCCGGTAGCCACATTCGCAGCCTGAATTCGCACGGCATTGTTGCGATACGCGACAAAGAGGTGATGCAAGCCGATGTGGAACGGGTGATTGATGCCGCGCGGGCGGTGGCCATTCCGGCCGATCAAAAAGTGCTGCACATTTTACCACAGGAATTTCTGATCGACGATCAGGAAGGTATACGTGAACCGGTGGGTATGTCCGGTGTACGTCTTGAGGCCAAGGTACATATGGTGACCGGTGCAGTGAGTGCGGCGCAAAACATTATCAAGTGCGTACGCCGTTGCGGACTGGAAGTGGACGATGTGATTCTCGAACAACTGGCATCCAGTTATGCCGTGTTGACGGAAGACGAAAAAGAACTGGGTGTGTGTCTGGTGGACATGGGTGGTGGTACTACCGATATCGCCGTGTTTACCGAAGGCTCGATTCGTCATACTGCGGTGATTCCCATTGCCGGTGATCAGGTGACCAATGACATTGCAGTGGCGCTACGTACGCCGACGCAATATGCAGAGGAAATCAAAATTAAATATGCTTGCGCGTTAACCCAACTGGCGAGTCCGGAAGAAAGCATTGAAGTGCCCAGTGTGGGTGACCGGCCGCCACGGCGTTTAGCGCGGCAAACGCTGGCCGAGGTCATCGAGCCACGTTACGAAGAGTTATTAATGCTGGTGCAAAATGAATTGCGCCGCAGTGGTTTTGAAGAAATGTGTGCCGCAGGCATCGTGCTGACCGGTGGCTGTTCAAAGATGGAAGGTGTGATTGAACTGGCAGAAGAAGTTTTTCACATGCCGGTGCGTATGGGTATGCCACAGCACGTTTCAGGACTGGTGGATGTCGTGCGAAACCCGATTCATGCAACGGGGGTTGGTTTGTTGTTGTATGGACATAAACATCATGGTGAAAGTCATAAAGAACGAAAGAGTGAATGGAATGGTAGATTGTGGTCACGAATGAAGAGCTGGTTTCAAGGAAATTTTTAAATGATTTTTGAAAAAATACATCAACAATTGAAAACTGAATTATTCAACAGGAGGGCAAGATAATGTTCGAGCTGATGGAAACCAATATTGCAGGTGCAGTTATTAAAGTCATCGGTGTCGGTGGCGGTGGCGGAAATGCGGTTGAACACATGGTGGCGGAAAACATCGATGGTGTGGAGTTTATCTGCACCAACACCGATGCACAGGCACTGAAAAATTCCGCAGCACGCACGGTGCTGCAAATGGGCAATAACGTCACCAAGGGACTAGGTGCAGGAGCCAATCCGGATGTGGGGCGGCAAGCGGCACTGGAAGATCGTGACCGTATTGTCGAACTGGTGGAGGGTGCCGATATGGTTTTTATCACCGCAGGCATGGGGGGGGGGACGGGCACCGGTGGTGCGCCAGTGGTGGCACAGATCGCCAAAGACCTGGGTGTGCTGACGGTGGCGGTGGTCACCAAGCCTTTTCCTTTTGAAGGTAAAAAACGCATGGCTGTTGCTGACCAGGGTATCAAGGAATTGTCCGAGTACGTTGATTCACTGATCACTATTCCTAACGAGAAGTTGATGGATGTATTGGGCAAGGACGTTTCCCTGCTGGATGCGTTCAAGGCGGCCAATGATGTGTTGTTGGGCGCGGTACAGGGGATTGCGGATTTGATTACCCGCCCGGGTTTGATCAACGTTGACTTTGCCGATGTACGTACGGTGATGTCCGAAATGGGTATGGCAATGATGGGCACCGGTTTCGCGATCGGCGAAGGCCGTGCCCGAGCGGCAGCGGCAGCGGCAGTGGCCAGCCCACTGCTGGAAAGCGTCGATCTGGCCGGTGCGCGAGGCATTCTGGTGAATGTGACAGCAGGTCTGGACATGTCCATCGGTGAGTTTGACGAAGTCGGCAGCACCGTCAAGGAGTTTGCCTCGGATAATGCCACCGTGGTGGTGGGTACAGTCATTGACCCGGAAATGTCCGAAGGGCTGCGGGTGACGGTGGTGGCGACCGGGCTGGGGCAAAAATTACCGACCAGCGTGGAAAAGCCGACGGTATTGCTGGCTCCC
>QIGJ01000362.1 GCA_003229995.1 Gammaproteobacteria bacterium
GATCACGATGTGGTGTTGAATTTTGATGACGACGCAAAGTTGTCTGCACAGGCAATGGATATCGTCAATATTTTTCCCGATGCAGTTTATCTTGTTACAGGCGGGTTTGGTGGTCTGGGGAAAGAGACCGCAAAATGGCTGGCTAGGCATGGAGCTGGACATATTGTGCTTTGTAGCAGAAAAGCCGGGGAAAGCCATGACGACCAGATGTTTATGGCGATGTTGGGCACCATGGGATCACATGCTACCGCCCAGCCATGTGATCTTTCGAAGACTGTTTCCGTTCAGAATATGATCAAAATGATAGAAGGGATGGGAATACCTTTTAAGGGAATTTTTCATACCGCAGGCTTACTGGAAGACAAGCCCATTGAAAAAATGACGGGGGAAGATATGCGCAAGGTCATGCTTCCCAAGGCATCAGGTGCCTGGAATCTTCATGTGACCACACAGGGGCATAAACTGGATCATTTTGTTTTGTACTCCTCTATCTCTGTCTTGCTGGGTAATAGCCGTCAGGCAAATTATTGTGCAGCCAATGGTTTTCTTGATGCTTTGGCAAGGTATCGTCAGTTGCATAACCAGGCGGGCATGAGTATCAACTGGGGTGCAATTGGTTCTGTGGGAATGTTGAGTCAGGACAGCAAGATCGGAGACCACCTGACTCAAATTGGGCTTTCACCGCTCTCATTTAATTTGGGGCTAAAGGGTATGGAGCGCGCAATTTCAACCGGTCAGGTCAATATCAGTATTTCTTCTCAACCCGAATGGGGGAAGTGGAGTGGGTATGAGATAAATGCAGTTCATTCATCGCGTTATCGTACAGTGCTTGAGGAAGCAAAAGAAAAACATGATGATTCTGTTAAGTCACGTTTATCAGCAAAGCTTGCGGTGCTTGATCAGGAGATACAGACACAAGTGCTGACTTCGTTAGTGTCAGAGGTTTTTGCCACTACATTGAAAATGCCTGTAGAACAAATTGATCCTTCCCGGCCTCTGGAATTATTGGGGGTTGATTCTCTAATGGCGACTGAGATCCGCGTGAGTCTGGATGAGACTTTGGGAGTATCGGTTTCAGCGCTGGAGTTGATTGGAAGTCGCTCGATATCCTCTTTAGCGCATAAATGCCTCGATCAATTACAGATTGATAACCCGGAAGATATTGCGGCATAACAATAGATGGAGATTTTTAATGAGTGTGAATGCAGATTTATTGGCATCATTTAAGACTGAGTTTTTGGAAAAAAAGAAGATCGATGCAGAGACAGGCAGTGACAATACCAGTGTCAATGCCAGTATCAATGTCCTGGATATCACCCATACCGCAGACTATAAAATCATTGAAAAAATTGATGATGTTTATGGACGGGAAGGAATGAATAATCCCTACTTTATGCCGCGCTCTGGTCATTTGTCCAACAAGGTTACTAGCAGGGAAAAAGAATTTATCAGTTATTCGGGTTACAACTATCTTGGTCTGGCCAATGATGAACGCGTTATTAATGCCGCCAAACACGCTCTCGATCAATATGGAACACATGCGGGTGCTGCACGTATGGTAGGCGGAGAAATGGAGATACATGCTGAGCTGGAACACACCTTGTGTGATGCGTTTGGTTTTGAAAGCTGTGTAACCACGGTGAGTGGTTATATGACAAACGTAGCCACTATCGGCTATCTCATGGGTAAACGTGACCTGATCATTCTGGATGAATATATGCATAACAGTGGTGTGATGGGCGCTGTTATGGCCGACAGTCGCCGGATTGTTTTTCCCCATAATGATTGCGATGCCCTGGCGGCTTTATTGGATGAAAACCGGGGACGTTATGAAAAAGCAATCATCATTGTCGAAGGCGCTTACAGCATGGATGGTGATCTGGCGGATCTCCCCCGCCTTGTTGAACTTAAAAAAAAATACCATTGTTGGTTAATGGTGGATGAAGCTCACTCATTGGGTGTGGTAGGAAAAAGTGGGCGGGGTTTATGCGAACACTGGAACATTGATGCCAGACAGGTTGATATTATTATGGGAACGTTGAGCAAGAGTTTTGCTAGCTGCGGTGGTTTTTTGGGTGGTTCTGAAACGATGATAAAACTGCTGCGTTTTTTCGCACCCGGCGTACTTTTATACAGCACAGCACTTCCACCCGCATCGGCCGCCGCCGCTAATGCAGCAGTCAACGTGATGTTGGAAGAATCATGGCGAGTGGAAAATCTGAAAAACAATGTCAGACAGTTTTCCCAACTGGCAAGAGCGCGGGGGTTTGATACCGGGGGGAGTGGTGCCTCAGCCGTCGTGCCTGTGATGTTGGGGGACAGTATGTTAGCGGTTCACCTGATGTCTGATCTGCAACAAATCGGCATTATTGCTCACGCTGTCATGTATCCAGTGGTGCCTGAAAATGAAGCACGCCTTCGCTTTTTTATCACCTCAGAACATACGCAGGAAGATTTCATTTATACGCTGGATTCCTTAAAGCGAATACTGGCAAATACCATTTCTTACACAGGAGTATAAAATAGCATGGATTATTACGCCAAATGGATACTGGCGCGGCCCTGGTTTGTATTTTCATTTTCACTGTTATTGATTGTTATCATTTCTGCAGGTATGGCCGGACTGGAATTTAGAAGTGATGCCAGGATATTTTTCTCAGATGAAAACCCTGAATTGCTGGAACTGGAACGCTTCGAGGAAAAATATGGCCGTGAAAATACCCTGATATTTATTGTTTCTGCCCGTACGGGAGACCTGTTTACACCCTCAAAACTAAAAGCATTAACAATATTAACCGATCAAGCCTGGGCGATGTCACACACCAAACGTGTGGACTCAATCACTAATTTCCAGCTTGTTGTTGCACGGGGAGATGATATTGTCATCGACCACCTCTACCGGAAAGAGGATGAGATTTCCCTCCCGGATGCACAAGCCTTAAAACAAGCCGCCATGCAGGAGCCCATGTTATTTGGGAAATTGCTGAGCCGTGATGCAAAAGTAGGGCTGGTGGCTGTGGAATTTCGTTTGGATGACACCGTAGAGGGAGATCCTGCGTTTGATTTAACGGAGCAGGCACGGAAAATTATTGCGGATTTTAAACCAACACAGAATGAACTTGATGTAAGGCTGTCCGGTTCATTGGCGCTGGACAATGCCTTCGGTGAAGCCGGTGCCAATGACGGGGCATTGTTAACCCCGATCATGATTACGCTGATGCTTTTTCTGCTCTGGTTGATCTTCAGATCAATATGGGTGGTTTCGGCAATAACGGTCATTATGGTCGCGGCTATTGCGTGTGGAATGGGCGTTGCCGGGATGTTGGGCATACCCCTTTCATCCCCCAGTGTTACCGCACCGTTTATCATTCTGACGCTTGCAACCGCAGATTGTATACACCTTGTTTCCGCTGTCTCCCGGTTTCGCCGGGAAAACCTGGACAAGGATAAATCATGGGCGATACAACAAGGTCTGAAAGAAACGATTCGTCCCATTAGCATGACCAGTCTGGCAACCGCAGTGGGGTTTTTTTCCCTGATGTTCAGTGAATCACCTCCCTTTGCCCATCTGGGAATGATTGCTGGTTTTGGCAGTTTTTTTGCCTGGGGTTTCAGTCTTACCCTGTTACCGGTTTTGCTCCTGATATTACCCTGGCGTGTCTCGCAACACCGTTCATTGGTGCCCGAATCGCTGTGGATTTTTTTGCATGGGCTGGTGACCCGTCACACAAACAAAGTGATTGTGACTTCGCTTGTGTTGGGGCTTGGTTTGGCCAGCCTGGCGGTTACCAATAAACTGGATGACCGTTATGTCCAGTATTTTGACGAGCGCTTCGATTTCAGAAATGATACGGATTATATGAATCAGCATATCGGTGGTTTTTATACCCTTGATTACTCACCAGCAACCGACCCGGATGGCATCACGAACCCTGAGTATTTAAACCAGTTAAGCCGGTTTTCGGATTGGCTGAGAGAACAGCCGGAAGTGTCTCATGTTCATTCTTTGGCCGACATCATGAAAACCATCAATCGCGCCATGAACAATGGTGATGAAGAAAACTATGTTCTGCCCGCCAATAAATATGTGGCTGCCCAATATCTATGGTTATACGAAATGTCTCTGCCCATCGGGCTTGGGCTCGGGGATCAAATGACCATGGATAAAAGTGAAAGCAGGATGACGGTATCATTATATGATACCTCAACATCAGAAATGCTCGACCTTGTCCGACGTGCTGAGCAATGGATGGATGAACATACGCCATTATTGAGCAAGACGGCTAAAGCGACAGGAACGAGTATTCTTTTTGCCTATATTGGTCAACGTAATATTGACCAGATGTTGAAAGGAACACTGTTTGCATTGCTGATAGTCTCTGTTCTTCTTTTTTTCCTGTTTAAATCGTTTGTATTAGGTGTGTTTGCCACGTTGGCCAACTTTGTTCCTCCTGTTGCCGCGCTGGGAGGCTGGGCACTGATCGTTGGCGAAGTCGGCATGGCAGTTGCTGCCATTGTTGCCGTTACCCTGGGTATTGTGGTGGACGACACCATTCACCTGATTGAAGCATTACGCAGGGAACGAAAAAACAAGGACGTTGATCATAGTCAGGCAATTCTGAATGCGATGAAACATTCCGGGCCGGGAATTCTTATCACAACCATTGTGTTGGTCGCCGGTTTTTCCTGTCTGGCTGTTTCAGGATTCCAGATCAATGCCTGGATGGGATTGATGACAGCGATTGTGATTTTTATCGCCCTGGTATTTGATTTCCTGTTTCTGCCATCGGTTATGTATAAAACAAGGAAATTATAATGAAAAAATTATCACTGTTATTTGGCGTAAGTCTGCTGGCAACATTTTCAGTTTCTGCCGATATTGACCGGGGTCTGGAAATTGCGGAAGAAACACAGCGTCGTGATTCTGGCTTTGGTGACTATGCTGTATCGGGAACGATGATACTGGAAGGGCCAGGAGGCTTTACCAGTGAACGAAAATTCAAGATGTATACGATTGAAGTCCCTGATGATGGCGACAAACGGCTGGTCAATTTTCTGGAGCCCAGGGATTTGGCTGGAATGGTCTCTTTAACCTATTCGCATGGCCTGGAACCGGATGATCAATGGATTTATATGCCCGCACTTCGTCGTACCAAACGCCTTGCCGCCAGAGATAAAAGCGGCAGTTTTGCAGGAAGCGAATTGTCATTTGAGGATATTGGTACCTGGGAAGTTAAAAAATATACCTATAAATACATTAAAGATGAATTGCTGGATGGCAAGCCAACATTTGTGGTCGAAAATATACCTGCGTACCCTTATTCCAGTTACAAAATGATAAAAGAATGGGTGGATCAAGAAATCTACCATCCTTTACGACTGTTATATCATGATATCAATGGACAGCCGTTGAAAGAAATGCATTTTTATGATTACCAGAAATTTGCCGGCAAATACTGGCGGCCGATGAAAATGGTGATGACCAACCTGAAAACTGGTGCCGTTTCGACGATTATCTGGTCTGATTATGAATTCGGTGCAGATTTCACCGCAAGCGATCTTAGTCCTGCTGCGTTGAGGCGCTGGTCTAAATAATGGGGAAAAGTTACGTTTCCATATTATTGGTTTTTTTTATGCTGGTATTACATTCGATGGCCAATGGGGCAACGTTTAAGGGGGAGATAGAAGGCCGATATTATAATTATGCAAAAGCCCCATTATTCAGTGAACAGTCTGACCGCCAGGGCCAGTATTCACTGGCCACAACCCTGGACTATAACGACCAGATAAACCGTAATACCGATATTAATGTTTCCATTTTTGGTCGTTATCATCCTGAAGCAGATAATGCTTATCAGGGCGATGTGCGTGAACTGAAATTAAGTTACTACGCGGCACAGCTTGAAATATCTGGCGGTATGTTAATGGAACGCTGGGGTGTTCTGGAAGCATTCAGCCCAGTGGATATACTGAACCCGAGAGATCGTATTGAAGATTTCCAGGGAGATGTAAAGCTGGGTATTCCGGGAGGGAACCTCTCCTGGTTACTGGACGATGGTAGGGTAGATATCTGGTTGTTACCCTACAGCCGCGAAGAACGTTTAGCCGAAGGGAAAGACCGGTTTCGGACATCAGCATTTGCAGTTTCTGATGCAGCGTTTGAAAAAGGACAAAATACACTTTCTTCTGCGATGCGTATTTCACAAATGTCAGCGTCCGTGGAGTTTTCTCTCTCCTATTACAACGGTCATGCCCGCTCACCTTATTTTACGCCCAACCTGGATGGCGTTGGTAATGTCATCACATTGCAGTCCAATTATGCCCGAATAGAGCAGGCAGGGTTTGAACTGTTATGGGTCAGAGGACAGTCGTTGGTGAAACTGGAGTCAGTTTATCGCTCCACTGCTGCTGATGATTTTACAGGTCTGGGTATAGGGCTAGAGCGTGAATTTCCACGTATTGGATCAACCAGAAATGCGCTGACGCTGTATGGTGAATATTATTATGACGGGCGAAAGTCTGGTCGTAGCTCTCCCTTAACACCTTTTCAGAATGACATTTTTCTGGGTCTTCGTCTTGCTTTAAATAATCTAAGCAGCACCGAATACGAGCTTCGATTTACCCATGACCTGGATTATGATTCCACTTTTTGGGAGCTTCTCGCCAAAACGCGTATCCAGCGACAGTGGTTTATCGAAGTCAATCTGTATCAGTTTGTCCATGTCGATAATGATCCGGCACTCAAATCATTTGCAGCGGACTCAAGGCTGGCAGTAAACGTGACTTTGGGGTTTTAAACACTTGAATTTTAAACGCTATCAAATATTTCACCGATTAACTTTATTGTTTCAGGTAACTTTGGCGATTGGAAAGCTCACCGCCAACCTACAATACGCAGGAAAACCAGCTTAGGAATGATCGATAAATTACTGTCCTGCTTGTGGTGTAATATAATTCCATTTTGGTTCACTATCCAATCAAAAAACGACAGTTATTGTCCTTAATAGCAGTGAGGTAGGGTGGAACAAGTGAAACGGTTCCACCAAACGGGAAAGGGACATATTCAAGCTTCGATCAGCCATCAATGTCCACTTTGACTTGCTGTTTGCCGGGGAGTCGTTTTTAAAGGCAGGAGAATACCATTTATTCATGGCAATATTTGTTTAATGGGCCATATTTTCATATAAATAAAGTTGTATTTTTGCTAGCTTTAGTTATAATTCCAGCATTATGACCCCTATAATCCGTAATATCCGTAAGGACTTGCTCGTCTGGAAACAAACACCTTCACGTAAACCGTTGGTACTTAGAGGTGCCCGGCAAACCGGTAAAACCCATGCGCTAACGGCATTGGGGGAACAATATTTTTCCGCCTGTCATGCGCTTAATTTTCAGGAAAGCCCTGAACTGGCTCGTTTGTTCGAAGGGTCTCTGTCACCAACGAGTATCATTGAATCAATAGAGTTTTTCCTCGATACCAACATCAATATCCAAACAGATCTGCTCATATTCGATGAAATACAGGATTGCCCTAGCGCTCTGACGAGCCTTAAGTATTTTTGCGAAAAAATGCCTGAGCTTGCCTTGTGCTGTGCTGGATCGTTACTTGGCGTTGTTCACACAGAAGCGTCTTTTCCTGTTGGCAAAGTCACTTTTCTTGATCTTTATCCCTTGTCATTCGCTGAATTTTTAGGTGCAGTTGGCGAAGACAGAATGCTCAGCTTTGTAAAAAATGTACATCGACAGACTCAAATTCCAGCATTGGTCCACGAGAAGTTACTGGGTCTGCTGAAAGAATATTTAATCGTTGGCGGTCTGCCCGAAGTGGTGGACGTTTACCGGCACGCACGAACACATCGGAGGGAAGCTTTTGAACTAGTGCGTGCCCGTCAACAAGATCTATTAAATGCGTATGTGAGAGACTTTGCCAAATACGCGGATGTTGTAAGGTCGGATCGCATTTTATCCGTATTTTCATCGATACCGGCGCAATTGGCTAAAGAGAATAAAAAATTTGTGACATCAAAGGTGATTTCCGGTGGACGTTATTCAACGTTACAAAGCGCTATAGACTGGCTTGAAGGCGCGGGCCTGGTGATCAAAGTCCCCATTGCCAACGCTGGCGAATTACCTTTCTCAGCTTTTACCCAGGAAAATCGCTTTAAACTTTACTTTTTTGATACCGGATTACTGGGCGCTCTGGCACAGTTATCGCCCGCTGCACTGTATACCGAAGCCAACCTTTTTGCGACATTTAAAGGGGCTTTTTGTGAAAACTTTGTTGCTCAGGAACTACGGCAAGTTGACGGTAGAACGCTGTATAGCTGGATGAGCAATACCGCAGAAATTGAATTTATGTTGGAAATAGGCGGGCAGGTTTTACCTATCGAAGTGAAATCAGGACACTCTGGAAAATTAAAAAGCCTTAACTCTTTTGCACAAAAATACGACCCACCGTACCGAACACGCTTTAGCACACGGAATCTTGAAATTAATATTGAAGCCGCTATGCACAGCTACCCACTGTATTTAAGTGGATGCTTTCCACTAAGGGATGGAACACAATAACTTCCCGGTTTAGCGCCCGGATTTAGGCCTAATTGCACGCCCTGTTGGGCAAAAACCTGTCTACCTTATAGGATTAATAACAAAATCCAAATCACTGCTGCATTGAGCAAGGCAACAAACACAGCCGCCGAACCAATATCTTTGGCGCGCCCGGATAATTCATGTTGTTCTCCACCAAAACGATCCACCACGGTTTCGATAGCTGAATTTAACAGTTCGACGATTAACACCAGCAACAGGCTGCCGATGAGCAGGGCGCGTTCAATACCACTTTGTCCCAGCCATAACCCGACGGGGATTAATACAAGACACAATGCCAGCTCCTGTCGAAAGGCGGCTTCGTGTTTGAAGGCGGCTTTGAGCCCGGTCCAGGAATAACCCGCCGCCTTGGTGATGCGTGTCAGTCCTGTGTTGCCGGGTTTGCTCATGGTTATTGGTTGTTGTCAGTTTTTTTATAACGCAGGTCGAGTTCACGCGCTGCTTTAACATCGTCCAGACGGCGCATGGGCAGGGTATACGGCGCACCTTTTAAGGTTTGCGCATCAGATTCTGCTTCTTTTTGTATTGCTGCCATAGCTTCCACAAAGGCATCCAGTGTTTCTTTGGATTCCGATTCCGTTGGTTCAATGAGCAGGCATTCCGGCACGATCAATGGAAAATAGGTGGTGGGTGCATGAAAGCCATAATCCAGCAATCGTTTGGCAAAGTCCATGGCGGTCACGCCTTGCTCTTTAGCCTGCCGTTTCAGGGTAAGAATAAATTCGTGAGTAGCGCGCCGTTTGGGCAGGGCCATGTCAAAACCGGCCTGGCTGAGTTTTTTCATCAGGTAGTTGGCGTTGAGCGTGGCGTAATCTGCAACTCGTGTCATGCCTTCACGCCCCAGTAGCAGGGCATAAATATAGGCGCGTAACAATACGCCTGCATTGCCCATGAAGGTGGAGAGGCGGCCAATGGTTTGTGGAAGCTCTTTTTCTGTCAGCCAGTAATAACCATCGTTATTTTTTCCAACAACAGGAATCGGCATAAAAGGTTTAAGACGTTCGCTGACACCCACGGGCCCGGCACCGGGTCCACCACCACCATGTGGGGTAGAAAATGTTTTGTGCAGGTTCATGTGAATCACATCAAAACCCATATCGCCAGGTTTGACCTTACCGAGAATGGCATTGAGGTTTGCTCCGTCGTAATAAAGCAGCCCTCCCGCGTTATGGACAATTTCGGCAATTTCTTTAATACGCCGATCAAATACACCCAGTGTGGAAGGGTTGGTCAGCATAATGCCTGCTGTTTGCGGACCCACGACGGCCTTGAGTGCATCGACATCCACATCACCATTGGTATCGGTAGGGATTTCTCTGGTGGCATAACCACACATAGTGGCTGTGGCAGGGTTGGTGCCGTGAGCGGCATCGGGTACCAGAATTTCGCTGCGAACGGTATCGTTATTGGCATCATGATACGCGCGAATCATTGCGACACCGGCAAATTCACCCTGGGCTCCGGCCATGGGAGTGAGAGAGATGGCCGTCATGCCGGTCACGTCTTTGAGAATTTCTTGCAAATCCCACATGCAACTTAAATAACCTTGGCCGTGTTGTTCTGGTGACAGCGGGTGGCGACCGAGAAAACCAGGAAGCATGGCCAGCGTATTACAGGCGCGTGGGTTGTGTTTCATGGTGCAGGAGCCCAGCGGGTAAAAATGGGTGTCGATGGAAAAGTTTTTTTGCGACAGACGGGTATAGTGACGCACGGCATCCATTTCTGACACTTCCGGCAGGCGTGGCGGTGTTTTGCGCAGCATGCTGTCAGGAATATTGCTTGCCTGTGCAACGTTGCATTGGCTGCGCTGGGTATGTGTATTGTTGACCCGGCCCGGCCGGGAGTGCTCAAAAATCAGAGGTGTATGTGTATCGCGCATGTGTTTTGCCTGTTGTATATCAAGTGTATGTTTGTAAAAACGGCTCACGTTTATTTTTTGTAAAAACGACTCATTTCATCCATCACCGAGAGCATGAGTGTGTTGGATAATCTGGCATCGGGAATGTTGCGGTAGTGTTTGTCCAGAATATCGACATTACCAAATTCGTCTACCACGGTGAGGCGGTCTTTTTCCATTACCGCAAACTGGTTGTAGTTGCTGAGTAAAAGGTAAGGTCCGGGCTCTTCGGTGAGTAAATGGTTACCACTGCTGTAGTCGTGCAGGCCATTACTGCAACCCAGCACATCCTTCATCAGTGTTGGTGAAATATCAAAATGGCTGGTTTGTTTATTGATGTGTTGTGCATTTTGTCCGGGCCAGTGAATAACCAGTGGCACCCGTGTTTGCCAGGGTGAAAAATTACTGTTGTGTCCCCAGTAGTTCAGTTTATTGTCGTTGAACTCCTGACCATGGTCACCGGTAATAACCACTACGGTATTGTCCAGCAGTTTTTCAGTTTTTAATTTTTTCAGAATAGAGGCGACAAGACTGTCGATAAAATGCACTGAATTTTGGTAACGGTTAAAAAACGGTGTGCGATCATAGTCATTGTTAAGCGCGATATAATTGACGGTTTTCAGGCTGGGTTCAAAGGTCAGTGGATAGTCAGCAGGAAAATCGTAGCCGTGCGGGGAGTCAAAAAACAGGAAGCCAAAAAAGGGTGACTGCTCGTTTTTTTCCTCGGTTTGTTTATCCAGAAAGGCAAGAAATTCATCACGGATATTCTGGTCGCGCTGGTGGGGTGAATTTCCTTTGGATTGCAGGCGCAGATTTTTAACGTTGGCAAATACGGTGCGATCAAATTCCGGGCTGTAGAGCTTAGCGCTGGCAAAAATACCCAACCGGTAATCTTGTGCAATGAGTTGATTGATGAATTCTGCACCTCGTTGTTCCGCCAGCATGGCATGCCAGTAAGTGCCGGGCAGGCCATAAAACAGCGTGAAAATTCCGGTGCGGGTAGAGTTGGCACCACTGTAGTGGTTGTTGAACACCAAGGCATTTTTTGCAAAGTGATGGATGTTGGGTGTGGCCCGGGCGGTGAGAGTATCAAAACGCCAGGAGTCCACCACAATATAAACGATGTTGAGTGGTGCAGCTTTTGCGGTGCAGGTCAGCGGTTGCGTTGGGTAGTTAAGTGAACTGCTGGTATCGATGTGCGCCAGTTTTGCACCGTTTTTAGGGTCAGCCCAGCCTCGTGCGATAAACCAGCGGTCAGCAGTGAGCGGTTTGTAGGCGGGAAGAAAACGGATTTGTTTGGTGATGGGCGTATAGGTGTTGGCATCGGCCCAGGCATATAAAACGTTTTGCGCAAAAAATATGGCGAATAATAAAAAACCGACAATGTAGCCGAAAGGGCGCTGTGGTGTGGCCAACACAAAAGCCCACACTCGTCGGCTTAACCAGAATTGAAAGCCAATCAGGGTCAACACAAACAGCCCCAGCATTGTCCACAAAAAAGCGGAGAAGGTGAAAATTTCTTCAGCGGCACCGCCGAGCAACAGGTTCATCACCATGCCGTTGAAGTGAAAACGGTATTGACTAAAGATGAAAGTGTCCAGGGTGATACCAAGGATAAAAATGAGTGCGATAGCGATGCCCAGGCCAAAAATAAATGGCCGACGTGGGAAAAGTAAAATGGGCAGGAATAATAATAGTGCACCGATAAACCCCATCGAGGCAAAGTGACCAATGAAGGCCAGTATGCTGAACGTTATTGTGTAATCACCGTCGGGAAATTGCACCGCCGTCAGATATCGCAATGCAATCAACAGTGCAATAAAACTGTTGGCAAGAAAAAACCAGCCAGCCCAACGCAATAATTCGCTGCGGCCGGGGCGGCCGGGTTCTTTTTCTGTGGGGTGAATAATGTGGGTTTGTTCGTAGGATGGCATGCGCGGAGGGCGTGTTTAATTGACGCTGTTGACTGTGCAAGCGTTGCGCAAGTGTTATGCAAGGACATTACGCAGGGCGATGGCGTATTGCTCAAGATCATCATCGGTTTTGGTCTCTGTTGCGCAGATCAAGAGGGCGTTACCCAGTTCCGGGTAAGCCTGGGACAGATCAAAACCACCCAGCACTCCCTGTGCATCCAGTGCGTTCAATGTCTCATTGG
>QIGJ01000148.1 GCA_003229995.1 Gammaproteobacteria bacterium
GAAGACGGGCTGAAGCCGGGATGCAAAACAGGGAAGTTATTTCGTGCACGTTCCTAAGTTAAGCTGATTCTTCTGCTTGTTGTAGGTTGGTGGTGAGTCGTAGGGTGGGCACAAAAACATGCCCACCCTACATTTGGATTCAATTGCTTTACTTTATACCTCCAGACAATGGATAAAAAACACCTGCGAAAACCGCAAGCTCACCGTCAAGCTGGATCAAGCAGGAGTTTTGGCTTAACTTGATGACATTGACGATTTAGCGCTACCCATATTCAATTTACATTTAATCTCTTTTATATTCTGGCAGACTGAAGTTCGCCACTCCCCCTGGTCACCCGAACCACGTACAATCCACTAATGCGTTACTTATTGCTATTGACACTATTGCTATCACTCACCGCCTGCGGTTTTCAGTTGCGCGGTTCAGTGCAGTTACCACCAGAGCTGACTGAAATGGCCTTGCGCGATGCCAGTCCGGCAACGGACATCTTGCCCGAACTGCGTCGTGCGTTGAAAAACCAAAAAATCCGCCTCATCGAGACGGCACCATTGGTATTGCAGTTAAAGGCAGAGCAATACGGCAAGCGGGTGCTGTCGGTGGATTCATCCGGTCGCGCACAGGAATATGGCTTAAGCTATATGCTACGCTTTTCCATGCAAGGTAATGATGGTGTGGTGTGGTTGACGGAACAAACAGTAACGGAGTCTCGTGATCTGCGTTTTGACGCCAATGCCGTGCTGGGTACCGCCAGTGAAGAGACATTATTAAAAACAGAAATGCGTCGTGATGCGGTGTTACAAATTTTGCGTCGATTACAGAAAGCCAAAATACAGACACCAGCACCGGAGTCGAAATGAAAATTTTCCCGGACAAGCTCGAAGCACAGTTAAAAAATACTCTGCTGCCTATTTATTTTTTCAGTGGTGACGAACCTCTGCAACTGGATGAAGCCGCTGATGCAGTACGTCGTCATGCCCGCGAGCAAGGTTTCAGTGAGCGCGAGGTGATGCACGTTGAAAAAGGTTTTGACTGGAACGAACTGCTGATGGCCAGCAATGCCTTGTCGCTGTTTGCTGAAAAGCGAGTGATCGATTTGCGTCTGCCCTCGGGCAAACCGGGCAAGGAGGGTGGTGCGGCACTGGTGGAATATGCCGAACGCCCGCCAGAGGACACGGTGTTGCTTGTCAGTAGTGGCAAGGTGGATAAACGCTCGCAATCAGCGAAATGGTACAAAGCGTTAGATAAGGTGGGTGCGACCCTGCAAGTGTGGCCAGTGGAAGCAGCAGAGATGCCGCGCTGGTTGGATCAGCGTCTGCGTTCCCGGGGGTTGCAACCGGATCGGGACTCAGTGCGTATTATTGCCGAACGGGTGGAAGGTAATTTGTTGGCAGCAGCGCAGGAAGTGGACAAACTGGTACTACTTAATGGCACGGGTCCGCTGTCTGCAGAACAGGTGGAAGCCGCAGTGGCTGACAGTGCCCGTTTTGATGTTTTCGGGTTGGTGGATGCCACCCTGATGGGGGATACGCCGCGACTGATACGCATGTTGGACGGTTTGCGTGGCGAGGGTGTGGAGCCCATATTAGTGCTGTGGGCGTTGACCCGCGAGCTGCGCAATCTTGCCGATATGGCGACGCAAATCGAAAGTGGCAAAGGTATGGATAGCGTACTGGCCCGTGTCTGGGGCAAGCGTAAGGGACCGGTGAAGATTGGGTTGCAACGCCATAATCGTGTACGTTGGCAACAGATGTTGCGTCGTGCTGCGCGGCTGGATCGTGTAATAAAAGGTGCAGCATCGGGCAACGCCTGGGATGAGTTGTTACAATTGACGCTATTGATGGCCGGGGTGCCGTTGTTTCGAGCGACCGGTTGATTGAACACGCAGGAAAATCAGCTTAATTTAATAGCAGTGAGTGCCCACCGGAGAAAGAAGCGTTTATAAACAATGGATATTAAGCAATACATGACTGAGGTGGGACAACAGGCCCGCACCGCTTCGCGCGTTTTGGCGCGTGCCGACACCAAGGCGAAGAATGTCGCGTTGCTGCATATTGCCGATACGATGATGGCCGCGCAGACGGTGCTTGTTGCCGAGAATGCCCGGGATTTGGAGCAGGGCAAACAGGACGGGCTCGATGCCGCGCTGCTGGACCGGCTGGCACTTAATGCCGAACGCATCGCGGGTATGGCGGAAGGTTTGCGCCAGATTGCAGCACTGCCTGATCCCGTGGGCGAAATCAGTGATCTCAACTACCGTCCCTCCGGTATTCAGGTGGGCAAGATGCGCGTGCCGCTGGGCGTCATCGGCATTATCTACGAATCACGTCCCAATGTGACCGCAGATGCTGCGGCATTGTGTCTGAAGTCTGGCAATGCCGCGATTTTGCGCGGCGGTTCCGAGGCCAAATATTCCAATCAGGCCATTGCTACCGTGATTCACGCCGGACTGGAAAAGGCCAAGTTACCACAGGATGCGGTGCAGGTGATTGCCACCACAGATCGTGCTGCAGTGGGTGAGCTGATTACCATGCCGCAGTTCGTGGATGTCATTGTGCCGCGTGGTGGCAAAGGACTCATCGAGCGCATCAGTGCCGAAGCCAGAGTGCCAGTGATCAAACATTTGCACGGTGTGTGTCATGTATACATTGATGGCGAAGCTGATCTCGACAAGGCAGTGGCGATTGCTTTCAATGCTAAATGTCATCGTTATGGTGTGTGTAATGCGATGGAAACGTTACTGGTGGACGCATCGGTGGCTGCTGTCGTGTTGCCGCGTCTGGCCACTGAATATGCGAAAGAAAATGTTGAACTGCGCGGTTGCGTACACACTCGGGATATTTTATCCAGCATCAATGCCGCGAGCGACGAAGACTGGGACGAGGAATATCTCGCACCGGTTTTGTCGATTCGTGTGGTAGAGGGGTTGGACGGAGCCATTGCGCACATACACCGGCACAGTTCCGGTCATACTGAATCCATCGTCACTGAAAACTACACCCGTGCGCGGCGTTTTCTTGCTGAAGTGGATTCTGCATCGGTAATGGTTAATGCTTCCACACGTTTTGCCGATGGGTTTGAGTATGGGTTGGGTGCCGAAATCGGTATCAGCACCGACAAAATTCATGTACGCGGGCCGGTAGGGCTCGAAGGGCTCACGTCGCAAAAATACATTGTGTTCGGTGATGGGCACATCAAAGGTTAAGTAGTCATGCGTTACTACTTAATTAAACACAGAATGTGTCATCTTGAAATTTAGCGATTCTATTTCTGCAACCCGGTACCGTTCATGATCGGTATCTTCGGTGGTACTTTCGACCCCGTGCATTTTGGTCATCTGCGTCCAGCGCTGGATGTGAAGCAGGCGTTGGGACTGGATGAGATGCGCATGATTCCCGCTTTTAAACCACCGCATCGGACACAGCCAGTGGCCAACCCCGGACAACGCCTGACCATGTTACGCGCTGCGGTGGGTGATGAGCCGGATCTACAGGTTGATCATCGTGAAATGCTGCGTGAAGGGGAGTCTTTTATGGTGGACACCCTGGTTTCACTGCGCGCTGAGTCTGGCGATAAACCGTTGTGCTTAGTGTTGGGGGCAGATGCTTTTTTGACGTTAGACGAGTGGCATCGTTGGCAGGAAATTCCAAAACTGGCGCACATCGTGGTGACCCATCGTCCCGGTTGGCAACTGAACATGAATACGGCAAGTCCGAAACTACAGGCATTGTGGCGTGAACACCAGGTGACGGACAATGCCGAACTTGCTGCCAGTCCGGCAGGCAAAATCATGTTGCAGGTGGTGACGGCGTTGGAAATTTCCGCGACACAGATTCGTGCTCTGATAGCCGCCGGTAAGAGTCCACGTTATTTGTTGCCCGATACGGTGTGGAACCTGATTCGCATGCACAGCTTGTATGGGTTTGCGGCGACAGATAATCCGACAGAAACAAAGATAAAAACCAGATCTGGTAATAACAGAAACAGAACTCTTAGGGTAAATAAATGAAGGTAGACGAATTAACTCAACTTGCTTTTGATGCGCTGGATGATTTGAAAGCGGTGGATATCAAGATGCTGGATGTGCGTGAAAAAACCAATGTCACGGATGTGATGGTGATTGCCACCGGCACGTCGGCCCGGCATGTGAAATCATTGGCAGACAATGTCATTGTCAAAGCCAAACAGAACGGTGAAACACCCATGGGTATCGAGGGTGAAGACACGGGTGAATGGGTGTTGGTGGACCTGGGTGATGTTGTCGTGCATGTTTTGCAGGCGGAAACCCGTGATTTTTATCAGTTGGAAAAATTATGGGGCACGGAACCTATGAGTCACTCCGAGTCATCTAATGGTTAATGAGCTGTTTTGTGATTAACTGACTCGTGCGCATTGTATTGATTGCTGTTGGCAACAAAATGCCTGCCTGGGTGGAGCAGGGTTACCAGGAGTATGCACGCAGATTACCCGTGGATTGTTCGTTGCAACTGGTGGAAATTCCCGCTGGCAAACGCGGTAAAGGCGCAGACATTACCCGTATCACCCGACAGGAAGGTGAAAAAATGCTGACCGCAGTACCTCGGGGAGCACATATCGTTACCCTGGAAGTGACCGGTCGTGCCTGGACGACCGAAAATTTATCAGCCGAGCTGGATGGCTGGTTGCACGACGGTCGTGATGTCGTGCTGTTAGTGGGTGGCCCTGAAGGTTTGGCAGCGGAATGTGTGGCGCAGGCCGGGCAGCGCTGGTCGCTATCCAATCTTACGCTGCCGCATCCGCTGGTGCGTGTTGTGGTGGCAGAACAACTTTACCGAGCCTGGAGTATTTTGCAAAACCATCCTTACCACCGCTAAAATCGGTGATCTCTGTGTTAAATACCCGGTAATTTTTTAAAACAGCGTGTTTTGAGCGCCTAATTCACATTGAAATGATGCCCCATGTGCCTGCCCGATTTATACCTTGCTTCTGCTTCCCCTCGTCGCCGTGAATTATTGGCACAAATCGGTTTAAGGGTTGGTGTTGTTCCACCCTCGGTGGAGGAGCACTTGCTCGACAATGAATCCCCCGAAAATTACGTGCAGCGTCTGGCTCTGGAGAAGGCGCAAGCAGGATTGCTGATCGTCGCTGCGAACCGACAACGCCCCGTGCTAGGGGCTGATACGGCAGTGGTGGTGGATAACAGGATTTTGGGCAAGCCTGAGGATGAAGCTGAGGCTCTGATGATGTTGAGACAATTGTCGGGACGTACGCACCGGGTTTTATCGGCAGTAGCCGTGGTGGGAAAAGACAATCTCGGGCAAGATAGGGTTGAAGTATGCATGAACCAAAGTCGGGTGCGGTTTCGGCGTATTGACGAACAGGAATGCCTGGCTTATTGGCATACTGGCGAACCGGCAGATAAAGCCGGTGCCTATGGGATTCAAGGGCTGGCAGCCGTGTTTATCGCCCACCTTGAAGGCAGTTATTCAGGAGTGATGGGATTGCCATTACTTGAAACCAGCGAACTCTTGTACCGATTTGGCATCAAAGTGTTACGCAAAAATGATAAGGATTAATAAACAGCATCATGAATGAGGAAATTCTGATTAATGTGACTCCCCGCGAAACCCGGGTGGCGATGGTGGAAAACGGCGTGTTACAGGAGTTGTTCATTGAGCGCACCAGTCGTCGTGGCCTAGTTGGCAACATTTATCGTGGCAAAGTGGTGCGGGTACTGCCGGGTATGCAGGCGGCCTTTATTGATATTGGCCGTGAACGCACGGCATTTTTGCATGCCTCTGATATTGTCGGCCGCATAAAAAATGGTAATGGCGCTGGTAATGGCAATACAGAAAACGGCAAATCCACGGATAACATTGTTGATCTTTTACATCAGGGCCAGGAATTGCTGGTGCAGGTGGTGAAAGACCCTCTGGGCAGCAAAGGCGCACGATTGACGACACATCTTTCTGTTGCCGCGCGTTTTTTGGTGTATATGCCGGGTGAAGATCATATCGGTGTTTCGCAAAAAATTGAAGGTGAGGTTGAGCGACAACGTCTGCGTGATTTGTTGATGACACTGTCTGAAGAACTGGGTATGGGAGGGTACATTGTGCGTACCGTGGCGGATGGTGTCAGTGAACAGGAATTGCGCGCGGATGTGGAGTTTCTGCACAAACTGTGGGAGGAAATTCAAGAACGTGAAAAAACCTGTAGCCCCGGTACGCTGGTACACGGTGATTTATCTCTGGTGATGCGCACCATGCGTGATCAAGTGGATATTGATATTGAAAAAGTGCGTATCGACTCGCGTGAAAATTATGAACGGGCGAAAAAATTTGCCCGTAAATTTATTCCGGCGATGGCAGATCGCATTGAATACTATCCGGGTGAACGCCCCATTTTTGATCTTTATAGTATCGAAGATGAAATACAAAAGGCCTTGAGTCGTAAAGTGCAATTGAAGTCAGGTGGGTATCTCATTGTGGATCAAACCGAAGCGCTGACCACCATTGATGTCAATACCGGTGCTTTTGTAGGCCACCGCAATCTCGAAGAAACTATTTTTAAAACCAATCTGGAAGCGACACTGGTTATTGCCCGACAACTGCGACTGCGTAACCTTGGCGGTATTATTATCCTTGATTTTATTGATATGACTGATGCCAATCATCGTGAACAGGTGATGCGGGCATTGGAAAAAAATCTGGAACGAGACAAAGCCAAGAGCCATATTTGTGAAGTGTCCGGCCTGGGACTGGTGGAAATGACCCGCAAACGGACACGCGAAAGTCTTGAGCATGTGTTGTGTGAACCCTGCCCCTGTTGTGAAGGCCGAGGCTCGGTGCGCACAGCAGAAACAGTATGTTACGAAGTATTTCGTGAACTGATTCGTGAATCACGCCAGTATGAAACCGAACAATTTCTGGTATTGGCCTCACAAGAAGTTGTCGATTTAATGTTAGATGAAGAGTCGACGGGTGTGGCAGAGCTAGAAGAATTTATCGG